>NZ_NOZF01000055.1:0-23622 GCF_002258565.1 Rhodococcus sp. 05-2254-6 | reverse complement strand
ATACAACGGCATCATCCGACGCGGCGCGAAACTGCTCTACGCCTACGGCGAAGCGACCGTCGGCAAGATCACCGTCATCACCCGCAAAGCGTACGGCGGCGCCTACGACGTGATGGGGTCCAAGCACATGGGAGCCGACGTCAACCTCGCCTGGCCGACCGCGCAGATCGCCGTCATGGGAGCCTCCGGCGCCGTCGGGTTCGTCTACCGCAAACAACTACTCGAAGCCGCGAAGAACGGGGAGGACGTCGACGCCCTGCGCCTGAAGTTGCAGCAGGAATACGAAGACACCCTCGTCAACCCCTACATCGCCGCCGAACGCGGCTACCTCGACGCCGTCATCCCCCCCAGCCACACCCGCGGCCAGATCGTCACCGCACTACGACTACTCGAACGCAAACAAGTCACCCTCCCACCCAAGAAACACGGAAACATCCCACTATGAACGACGAAGCGAATCATGACGCAGCGAACGACAAAGCGAATCATGACGCAGTGAGCGAAGCGAATCCGAGCGAGGTGGTTTCCCAGTCCCCTGCGGCTGTTCGGGTGGTGAAGGGCAATCCGAGCGATGAGGAAATCGCCGCGCTGGTGACGGTTCTGACGGCTGCCCAGGGCGGGTCCGAGTCGACGGGCGATTCTCGTCCTCGTGAGCTGTGGGGTTCACCGGAGTTGCTGCATCGCCGATTCGCACCTCAGTCGGCGTATTCGTATGCCGCGTCGGGTCGCTACCCACGGTGACGATGCGCTCGTCCGACGCTGCGCCGGGGCCTGTTCGTCTGGTCCTGGCGTCGGCGTCGCCTGCGCGTCTGTCGGTGCTGCGCGGTGCCGGGGTGGAGCCGATCGTCCGGGTGTCGGGTGTCGACGAGGATGCGTTGACAGCAGCGCTCGGGCCGTCGGTGTCTCCGGAAACGGTGGTCACGGAACTGGCCCGAGCCAAGGCCGCCGCGGTGGCCGAGACGTTCTCGGATTCGAGCGACGATCTGGTGATCGTCGGCTGCGATTCGATGTTGGCCATCGGCGGGGAGCTGCACGGTAAGCCACATTCGGTCGAGGTGGCGCGCACGAGATGGCAGTCGATGGCGGGCAACAGCGGCGACTTGCTGACCGGCCACGCTGTGCTCCGGGTGACCGATGGAGTGGTCGTGGCGCAGGCTGCAGCGCACAGTTCGACCGTCGTCCACTTTTCGACGCCGTCCTCGGTGGACCTCGAGGCCTACCTCGACTCGGGTGAACCGTTGTCGGTGGCCGGGGCGTTCACGTTGGACGGGCTCGGGGGCTGGTTCGTCGACCGCATCGAGGGCGATCCGTCGTCGGTGATCGGCATCGGCCTACCACTGGTGCGAACACTGCTCACTCGTGTGGGTACGTCTCTGGCCGCACTGTGGGGCAGCGCCCCGTCCTGACCGTCCGGCTCCGCCGACCGCTGGGCCGGACGGAGCCGAGTTCTGCCGTCAGGGCAGAAGATCGATCAATTCGCGAGCCCACTCCTCGGCCATGGTCTTCGGCTTGATGTTCGACGAGCTGTCGTGCCGAGCATGGGTACCGACCTGCTTGCCGCCGAGCTCGGTGAGCTTCTCGGCGATGATCTCGCCGCCGCGGTTGAAGGTGTCCTCGTAGACCCGGTCGCCCAGACCGAACACCGCGAACTGCAGTCCCGCGAGGTCCGGCGCGTCCTCGACGAGCGCATCGAAGAAGGGTTCTGCACCGGTGGGGAGCTCTCCGTCTCCGTAGGTGGAGCAGATGACCACGTGGAAGTCGTCGGTGTCGATGTCGGACACCTCGTACTCGAGCATGTCGCGTACCTCGGCGTCATGATCGCTGAGCACGTCCGCAATCTTGTCGGCGACCTCCTCGGCCGTACCGGTCTCGGACCCGAACAACACGACCACTGCCATGGATCGCTCCCCTTTCTCACACCTGCTCGAACACTCGAACAGTCGGAAAGCATAGCCTCACCGGCGATCCGGTCGAAAATCCGTCCTTGCCCGCGGTTGTGACTTGTCTCGAGGTCACCAGAACTCGGGCGTCAGGCCCCATCGATCGAACTCCACCTCGACCAGCCCTCTCAGGTGCTCTTTGCTGGGAAAGCTGTCCGGATCGAGCCCGGTGACGCACAGGGTGGCGCGTTCGCCCGATTCGTTCCACCAAGCGCTGACTCCACCGCCCGTGCGGCGTAGTAGGGCCACGTCGGTGTTCTGCGTGATGGACCTCATCGCCACCGCGGTGGCGTGCACACCACCGATGGTCCGCAGTGCGACGCCTCTGGCACCGAGATTCGAGCACAGGCACAGCGGGGCCGAGCCCGACGCGGCGAGTTTGGCCACGATCGCGTCGGGCAGCAACTGCATCAGCGGTTTGAGGAGCTCGAATGTCGTGGTGACCGTGCGATCGGCCTGGGTTCTGAATGCCTGCTTGCTCGCCGCTCGAATTGCTCCGAGATCGTCGAGATACGTCCCTCCCGGCTCGACGTGGATCGAGACGCCGGACGTCGCGTTGGCACGCCGATCACCCGTGGTCCTGGTACTGACCGGAAGGGCGACGCGTACCCGGTCCTCGGTCGAGACTCGGCCGCTCCCGGTCAGTATCCCGAGCACCACCGCGACCAGCAGGCTGTTGGAACTGCCCCCTTTGCTCGCCGCGGCGGCAGACCACTCCGCGGACAGACAATCGACGACGACGGTGCTCGGCCTCCACGCGCCCTCGGCAGGGGCGACGATCGCACGCGGACGGTCGGCACCGGTGCCCTCGGGTGTTCCTGCGCTCGCGTCGGCGGACGCCGTGGACCGTGCCCGTACCGCCGCCACCGCGGTGCGGCCGAGCGCTCGTGCCGCACCCGAGAGCGCTGCACCGACACGGCCGAGACCATCGGAGAGATCGGCACGGGAGATCGCCGTCGCGGACAGGGGACCGTCATCGAGGCCGACACGCAGAAAATCGTCGGGGACGGCGTGTCCGGCCAGCGCGGCCGCGGCTGCGGAGGTGAGCGCCCCGCCGTCGCCGACGACGTGAGAGCCGACCAACGACACGACCGTGCCGCCTTCTTCCACCGACGTGGCCGACAATCGCCATGCCGGTCCCCCGATCGGATCCAACGCCACGGCGGCCTCGTCCTCGATCCACCTGTCGACCGCCGCGCGGGCGATCGGTGGCCCTATAACCACCGGATCAGCGGATCGACGCGCTGCGGTCCAGCTGTCACGGGCTCCGGGCAGCCGGGCCCGTCGAACGGATCGATCGATGGGGCCTTCGGCGAGCATTCGCCACATCGATCGCAGCGCGTCCGGAGCGACGGCGCGGTCGAACCGCCAGACGATCTGGTTCACCACCGGTACCCCGAGAACGCATTCCATGCGGAGGAACAGGTCGTCGTCGTACGTCAGTCTTTCCACCCCGCGAGACTATCGCTGCACGAGCGCGGACGCAGGTGGGCCGCAAATGTGTTTCCCGCCATATGTTTTCCGATCCGAACTGCGGCGTGCGGGACTGATAGGTTGAGGACGTTTTCCACGCCGACGCGACTGCGAGTGACCCTATGAAGTTCGTGATGCCATTCAACGGCAGTCGCGGTGACGTGACGCCCGGCCTTGCACTCGGCGTCGAACTCGCGGATCGCGGACACGACGTGGTGTTCGGCGCACCACCGAACCTCGTGGACTTCGCTCGCGCGAAAACGGCTGAGTCCGAACGAATCGGCGTGCTCTCGTTCGGGCCGGACACCCAGCGACTGCTGGAGTCGGAGTTGATCAGGGTGCGCATCAAGTCGCGTAACCCGCGGACCAAGATGGCGGCACTCGCGGAACTGGCCAATCACGGCTGGGATCAGATGACGGCCGAACTCGAACGGATGGCCCAGGGCTGTCACGCGATCGTCACCGGTTCGCTGGGGCAGGAGATGGCGTTCAACATGGCGGAGTCTACGGGCAATGCCTTTGTGGCACTTCACTACTGCCCGCTCCGCCGCAACGACGTCGTGCCCGTGACCCCGGGCATCACGTTACCGGGATACGTCAACCGGTCGATGTGGGCGGTGGCGGAGTCGATGCGCTGGAAATCCATGAAGGTCCGCGAGAACGCGCAGAGGAAGTCCCTGGGTCTCGCACCGACGCGTCATTCGCTGCCTGTTCGGTCCGAACGCTACGGCGGAGTGGAGATTCAGGCGTACGAGTCGGCGCTGTTCCCCGGGCTCGCAGAACAGTGGGGCTCACACCGCCCGTTCGTCGGATTCCTGGGGCTGAGCAGCGCTGGCGTCGATTCCGATCCTGCGTTGGAAGAATGGCTGCGGGCAGGCTCCGCGCCGGTGTACTTCGGCTTCGGCAGCATGCCCGTCCCCGATCCCGCGGCACTGCTGCGCATGATCGAGAACGTGACCCGAAGGCTGGGCGTTCGCGCTCTCGTCTGTGCCGGCTGGAGCGACCTGGCCGGTGCCGATCCTGCTGCAGTCCAATCGAATTCGAACATCATGATCGTCGAGTCGGTCGATCACGCGAGCATCCTGCCGCGATGCGTGGCTGCGGTCCACCACGGTGGCGCAGGCACGACGGCTGCCACGGCGCGGGCCGGCCTGCCGACACTCGTCTGCTGGTTCAGCGCCGATCAGCCGTTCTGGGGTGCCGCGCTGCGCAGGATCGGAGCCGGCACCAGCACGAAATTCTCGACCTTGACCGAATCCGTTCTCCAGCAAGGCATTACCGATATCACTACCGCCCGCGCCAGGCAGGCGGCACGCCGATTGGCCGGCTCGGTCGCCCCGACTGCAACTGCGGTGGCCGCAGCTGCCGACATCACCGAGGCGGCAGCGCGGAACCGCTGACGCACTCACCAGAAGCGCGCAGTCAACTCCCAGCGGCCCAGCGCCTCCGCCAGATGGTCACGCAGTGCCCGGTCATCGACGAATCGATCTGGGTCCATGGCGTGGACGGTCACGGTGACGCTTGCGCCCGTCTCGCACAGCCAGGCCGTCAGCCCACCGTCCAACGATCGCGCGAATGCGGCGTCGGCACCCGCGAAGGTCGCCCTGCCCGATACGGCACGAGCTCCGATACCGGCCACCGTGGTGAAGACCTCGGGCAGAGCACCCAGGTTCGACGCCAGGCCTTCCGCACCGTCACGCGGTTGCGGAACACGCGCGACCACGGCGTCGGGCAGCATCTGCACGAGGGCCTGCGAGATGCCTGCGGGTGGTAGACCGGCAGCCTGCCTCGCGGCGAAAGCGGTGAACGCCGCCTTGCTGATTTTCCGAATCGTCGACAGATCGCGGTCGGCCGCGTCGGTGACGGGGACCTCGATCTTGACGATCTTGGTGGCATTGGAGCGAGTGTCGTCGACGGTGCGATCGCTGACCGGCAGTGACCACTGCACCGAGTCTCCGATCGAGGCTCGCCCGGCCTGCCCGGAGGCTGCCGTGAGAACGGCGATGAACAGTGAATTGGACGAGCCACCCCATCGTTGCGCAGCCGCTTTCCAAGTACCTGCGTCCACCTCTGCCACCGCGTGAGGCGATACCCAGTCTGCATCCACGGCACCGGCCGTCGGCTGCGAACGAGTCGGCTGCGAGCGCGGGACAACGACGTCCGGACCGGATCGGGTGGGAATCGGTAGCGCGGACGCAGCGGTGTTCGCCAACCAGCCGGCTACGGACCGCACCTGCCCCACGGCGTCTCGCAGGTCCGAGCCGATGGCCGCGATTCCGTCCTCGGTCGGAACCGACCGAGGGTGCACGGACGGGGAGTTCGCAGCCGCGAACGCGGCGATCAGAGCGCCGCCGTCGGCGACCATGTGCGAAGCAACCAACGAGAGCACCGTCCCCCCGTTGGTCAGAGGAGCTGCCGCCAGTCGCCAACCGAGACCGGTCTCGGGATCGATGTCGTCATCGATGCAACCGTCGGCCCAGGCCGACACTTCGGTCGATTCGATGAAGTGTGGGTGAAAATCCAATGAATGGGAGACGTTCGAGGCCACCCATCGAGCGCGGGCAGTAGGCACCGTCGACGAGACCACTCGGCGCGCGAGCAGACCGTCGGACAGGTTGTCGCGTAGCTTTTCCAGGTCCACTCGCTGGACGGTTTCGTCGAACCACCACAAGAACTGGTTGTAGACGGGATATCCGATGCCGTGATGCATTCGCAAGAATAGGTGATCGGCAAATCCAATTCGGGTCACGCGCCGAACCTACTACATCCACGAACCAGGGGCAGTGGTGTCAATTCGCCACACCAATGCATTCACATTCGGCAATAGGTGCACGAAAAAGGCGTCCCGAATGTGTCCCGGACCATGTTCGATCCATTCGGTGGCGTGGGTCGTGTTTCGGGTCGCACGACAGTTTGCACCACACTTCGATTGTGAACTATCATCACGCTGACCAGCAAAGTCAGTGATTCGTTCATAAGATACGACAATCGGACGCTCCCTCGACTCCCGATCGGCGACCGGCGAGTCAAGACGCTCGGCAGTGAGAAGTATTACTTTTTCGCGCTGCGAAATAATTCCGCTTTCGCCCTATCGTGTTCTCTGAACTCACTTCGGGTCGACGGCAACGACGTTGTTCTTTCAATGCGGAAAGCAGCAATCCAACAGCAATCGGATAAAGCGACCGGTCGGCTGCCCGATCATCGCCGACGGGTTTACACGATCGACTCGACCGTAATCGAACGTGCAATACCGAACCAACGCCGCGCACCGCCGACCGAGCCCGGAACGGAAGAGGACTCCCATGGAATACACCGAACTCGCCGACTACCCCCTCCCCGCCGGTCGCCTGACCGAGTGGGTCCCCCGCGTCGACGACGACCGTTGGGAACCGGACCCCCGCGGTCTGTCCTACACGCACCAGGACCATTGCGAGCGCAGCGCTCCGGGCTCGTGGATCGGCACGGTGTTCGAGATTCATCGCCGCTACGACGTCGAGGCAGTGCGCGCAACCATCACCGCGTACATGGGTCGGCACGAGGCATTTCGGACCAAGGTCAGGCGCGACGAGGAATCCGGTTCCTGGCTGCGCTACACCGCACCGACAGATGCAGTGCAGGTGACCGACCGGGCACACACCGAACCCCGGACCGAGACTCAGGTCTTCAGCCATCTGCACTCCTGGTTCGGCGACACCGTCTCCCCGACGGCGTGGCCGCATTTCGTCCTCGCGACCATCGAACCGGACGATGCCTCCCGCGCTCTCTCGAACGGGCCGGGAGAGTCGTTTCTGCTTGCGTTCGCCGCCGACCACTCGGTGATGGACGCCTACAGCCAGATCTACGCCATCAACGAGATCGACAAGCTCTACGCGCACGCCCTCGAAGGCATCGACCCCCAGTTGCCCGAGGTCGGCAGCTATGTGGACTTCAGCCAGTCCGAGAGGGCTCTCGGCGAGACACTGACCGGTGACCACAGCGCCGTGCGCACCTGGCAGGACTTCCTGGCCGTGGAGGACGGACGCTTTCCCGCATTTCCCCTTCCGGTGTCCGTCGACCGGTCGCTCACCGGCCCGGCCGCACAGAGCAGCATCTCGTCCTGGCTGCTGACTTCCGAGCAGTCGGATGCCTTCAACGCTGCATGCCGTAACGCCGGGTACAACATGCAGGCCGGAATACTGGCCGCTCTGGCGCTGACGAACGTCCGCCTGTCCGGTCGCACGACGTTGCGCACCGTGATGCCGATGCACACCAGAGACGAACAGAAGTGGGCCGCGGCGGTGGGTTGGTACGTCGGGATTCTGCCCATGGAGATCGAGCTCGGTGACGCTCGCACCTTCGGGGAGGCAGTCGCGGCTGCAGCAACTGCAGGCGCGGCGAACAAGGGGTTGGCACGGATGCCGTACTCCAAGATCGCCCAGATCCTCGAGTCGACAGAAATTCCTCGATTCGTGGTGTCCTACATCGATCTTCGATTCCTCCCGGACGCCGAGCAGTGGCAGGACCGCAAGGGTCGGGCTCTGCGGAGCAACTGCCACGCCGAGGACGAGGTCTACTTCTGGGTCAACCGGACGCTCCAAGGGCTCAACATCTCCGCGCGATTCCCCAGCTCGGATGTCGCGTCGACCAACGTCCACCGCTTCATCACCGAGTTCGTCGCCGTGCTGACGGCAGTGATCGACTCCGACAGTGGTACCGATACGGTGCTCACGTCGGCCTCACGGTCGGTGACCGTCGCCGCAGAGTGAGTCGTCGAATCAGCCCGCGGCCCTTATCGAGGAGGATGAAGCGACCATGATCATCACCGCTATGGGCAGATGGAATCCTGCTCCCGGCCGACTGCTCGAATGGCACCCCACTGCGACTGCCCGTGCGAGTGCCCAAGCGGCACCTGTCGATTCGACTCCGGTCTCGTTTCTCCAGGAGGACCACCTGAAGGCCGCGTGGGCGGCCCGCGAACGCGGCGATGTGCACACCGCGTACACCGGGGTGGCAACCGAGATCGACGGTGACGTGGACACGGATGCGATCAGCCGCGCACTGGCCGCCTACGTGCTGCGTCACGAGGGCCTTCGATGCTGGTTCGAGGTCGAGGGAAACAACGTCGTTCGGCATCTCGCCCCGCCCGAGGTCGCGGCGTTCGAGGTGACCGACGCCGGAGAAACCACGGACGACGACCGATTCCAACGGTACGTACGAGGGCGTTTCTCGTCCGAGGCGACCGCGGACGCCTGGCCCGGATTCGTCGTCGGTGTCGTGGCCCGGCCCGGCAGCTTCACCCTGTACTACGGCGCAGATCACGCATTCACCGACGGCGGCTCGCAAGCGTTGGTCATCAGCGAGTTGGCCGATCTGTACGCACTCGAGACCGGCGCGGACGTACCTACCCCGGCAGAGGCAGGCAGCCATCTGGCCTACGCCGCCGACGAACGGGCTCGAGCCGCGACGTTCGGAGCCGATTCTCCCGAAATCGCGGCCTGGCGAGACATTTTCACCCGACACGACGGCCGGATGCCTCGGTTCCCGCTCGACCTCGGCCTCGCGCCCGGCGAGAAAGCTCCGGTCCGCATCGTCGAACGCGACCTGTTGAGCAAAGAACTGACCGCTGCATTCGACGCCGCATGCAAGGCCGCCGGGGCCCGGATGAGCAGCGGCATATTCGCCGCCGTCGGGATCACCGACTTCGAGTTGGCCGGTAACACCGACTACTTCGGGATCACCGTGCTCAGCACCCGGCATCACGGTGACTACGGACAGTCCCAGGGATGGTTCGTCAACTTCGCTCCGGTCGCATTCGAGGTGGCGGGACACGACAGGTTCTCCGACGTCGCGGCTGGAGCCCACCGAGGCTTCGAGCAGGCCAAGCAGATCGCGGAGGCTCCGGTGCACGCCGTGCTGGGCGCGCTGGCCGCCGACGGCACTCTCGATAGCGAGTTGGCAGTGAGTCCGAACATGCTCTCGTACATCGACTTTCGCTGGTTCCCCGGCGTCGGACGAGACGCGGACACGCGCGCGAAGCATTTCACCGGCGAGGGTTCGACGTCGAACGCATCGATGTGGATCAACCGAGACGGTGAGCACCTGTACCTGGTGGCCCAGACCCCTGATACCGACGTTGCCGCCGTAGCGGTGAAGCGGTACCACGATCATCTGGCGCATGTACTGGAAACCATTGCACGCGAGGGTGATTGCAATCTGACGCTCGAAAATCTGGTTCAGGAGCCGGCCGGTGCGGGTCACCTCGATCACTGAGTACACCCCGCGCGCGGGCACCGTCGTCGAGTTCACCGCCGTCGTCACCGGGAAACCGCAACCGTCGACGGTTCCGCCGTCGTTCAACCAACGGTTTCACCTCGGCGATCTGGACGAAGCCGAGCGCGTCTGGATTGCCGGAGCCTTCGAGGTGCAGGGCAGGCTCGACACCCGCGCTTTGGGGTGGGCCTTCGAGCGCCTGATCGACCGACACGACACCCTGCGTAGTTCGTTCGTTCGCGCGGCGGCGGGAATCGAGCGGATGGTTCACGAACCGGGTGCGGTCGAGATGAGGGAAACCACTCGAACCACCTTCTCGTCAGGGTCCATGCTCCGGAGTCACCTCCGAAATTCGCTCGAACTACACTGCGACGCACGACGATTCCCGTCGTACACCTGTTTCGGAATCGATCGACCGGACACCTCGACGGTGTTGTGCGCCTTCGATCATTCCAACGTCGACGCCATGTCGATCGCAGTCGTGGTCGACGAGATCAACACCCTGTACGACGCCTACCGCCGCTGTCCGTCGAACCCGGAGGCAGCCCTGCCTCCGGTCGGTGGGTTCGTCGAGTACTGCCGTGTCGAAGCAACCCAGCCACTCGTCGATCCCACGGACGAACGCATGGTGCGGTGGTCGAACTTTCTCACCGAGTGCGGTGGCACCACGCCGCGTTTCCCGCTCGACCTCGGCGTCGCCGAGGGTGAAACCGCGCCTCAGGCAACGACTGTCACGCCCTTGCTCGACGCGCAGCACACCCTCGACTACGCGGAGCTCTGCGCCCGTTCCGGAGCCGGGATGTTCGCCGGGGTCGTCGCTGCGATCGGGCAGGCGTGCGCCGGGATAGGCGGACCGAGCCGCGTGCCGTTCCTGTTCCCGTTGCACACCCGCCATCAGCAGCAATTCTCGCGTGCACTGGGCTGGTTCACCACGAACGCTCCCATGACCGTGGAGGTAGAACACGACCTCACCGACACGATCACCGCGGCCCACACAGCGTTTCGTGCAGCACTGCCACTGAGCACCGTTCCGATCCCCCAGGTACTGAACAACCTCGGTGATGCGTTCACCTTGTCGCGTCGAGACGTGTTCATGGTGTCGTACATCGACTACACCAGAATCGGTGGACACGAACGCTTCGACCGAACCGATGCACACCACATCAGCAATGCCACGGTGTCCGACGACGCGCAGTTCTGGGTTTCGCGCACCACGTCGGGCCTGGCATTGCGGTCACGATTTCCCGACACTGCACAGGCACACTCGGTGATGAATGCGTTCACCGCCGAACTCGTCGCCCTCCTGCGGGTCTCCACAGCGAAACCCGAGAGCGCTGCCCTGACGCCCTGACAAAGTCGTTCCGCAGGCTCCACTCCTGCCCCGTGACAGAGGTTCCGCATAGGATCGACAGTGCAGACCGTCCACCCCCGGGCGGGCCGCCAGCCGAATATCTTCCGTAGGAGCCGATACGTGCCTGTACCAACCGATTCCAACGCAACGTTCGCCGACTATGCGCATCCGGATCGTCTCGTATCGACCGAATGGCTCTCCGCTCATCTCGGTACCCCCGGCCTTCGGGTCGTCGAATCCGACGAGGACGTGTTGCTCTACGACGTCGGCCACATTCCCGGCGCGGTCAAGATCGATTGGCATCTCGACCTCAACGATCCGGTCACCCGCGACTACATCGACGGCGAGCAGTTCTCGAAACTGATGAGCCGCAAAGGCATTTCCCGGGACGACACCATCGTCGTGTACGGCGACAAGAGCAACTGGTGGGCCGCGTATGCACTGTGGGTCTTCACGCTGTTCGGACATCAGGACGTGCGTCTGCTCGACGGTGGCCGCGACGCCTGGTTGTCGGAGAACCGCGACACCACCCTCGACGTGCCCGAGTTCCCCGCCACCGACTACCCGGTGATCGAACGCGACGATGCACCCATTCGTGCGTTCGCCTCCGATGTTCTCGGCTCGCTCGGAACGGTGCCGCTGATCGACGTTCGCTCCCCCGCCGAGTACACCGGCGAGCGCACCCACATGCCCGACTACCCAGAAGAAGGTGCACTGCGCGGAGGTCACATCCCCACCGCCGTGAGCATCCCCTGGGCCAAGGCAGCCGCACCGGACGGACGGTTCCGGTCTCGCACGGAACTGGACGAGATCTACTCCGGTACCTCCGCCACCGACGACGTGATCGCCTACTGCCGGATCGGTGAGCGTTCGAGCCACACCTGGTTCGTGTTGACCCATCTGCTCGGGTACCAGTCGGTGCGCAACTACGACGGCTCGTGGACCGAATGGGGCAACGCCGTTCGCGTCCCGATCGCCAAGGGCGAGGAGCCCGGATCGGCTCCGGCCACACGATGAGCGCCTTGCCGGATTCCCTGGCCGAGATAGTCGAGGACTTCGCCGCGGTGGAGGGGCAGGACAAGTTGCAGCTGTTGCTGGAGTTCAGTCGCGAACTGCCTCCTCTGCCCGACCACCTTGCTCAGGATGCGATGGAGCCGGTGCCGGAGTGCCAGTCTCCGCTGTTCCTGTCGGTGGATGCAGGCGATCCGGCGCGGGTCCGGCTGTACTTCAGCGCCCCGCCGGAAGCTCCGACCACGCGGGGGTTCGCCTCGATCCTGGCGCAGGGGCTCGACGGTCTCGGCGCACAGGAGATCCTCGACGTACCGGACGATTTCTACTCGGCTCTGGGGCTGAGCGACGCGGTGAGCCCGTTGCGACTGCGCGGTATGTCGGCGATGTTGGCGCGGATCAAGCGTCACCTGCGTTGACCGGCGACGGCGCAGGTGACGTGCCGTCGTCTTGATCGATACAACGCGTCGTCGTTAGACTCCGCGGCAGGGCCCCTGAAGCCCAGTCCCCCCGATGCGTACGACGAAGGTTGGTTGCTGCCGATATGGAGTTCACGGAGTTGGCGGACTACGCGGTTCCCGCGGGCACGCTCACCGAGTGGATACCCAGCGTCGGCCCGCAGGCCCGCACTCCGGAGGCTGCTGGCTGGCATCCCGACGCCAGGCCGACGTCCTACGTCCACGAGGCACACCTTCGTACGAGCCTGAGCAGTCCTCGCCGCGGTCGTGAATCATGGCTCGGCGCGGCCTTCGAAATCGCAGGCCCGCTGGACAAGCCCGCGTTTCGCCAGGCAGTGCTGAACTGGATCGACCGGCACGAGGCGATGCGTTCGAGCGCGTCGATCGACGAGGTGACGGGCGAGATGACGAGGGTGACCGCCGCGCAGGGTGCCATCGACATCTGGCAGGTCGAGCAGGAACGGTGCGCGCAATCGAGTGAGGTGTTCGAGCACCTGCAGTATCTGTTCGACGAGTTCACCTCACCGTTGATCTGGCCCGCCTACGCCTTCGTGACGCTCGAACCGGTGGACGAGACGCGTCCGATCACCGTGTTCTTCGCAGCGGATCATTCGATCATCGACGGCCTGTCCACGGTGCTGGTCGCGCACGAGATAGCTGCTCTGTACGGCGAGGAACTCGGTGGTGCGCCCGCTGCCCTGTTCGAGGCCGGCAGCTACCTCGACTTCGGTTCCTCCGAACGCGAGAGGAATGCAGAGCTGGAGCATTCTCACGACGCGGTGCGGATATGGCGGGATTTTCTCGTCGACGGCGAAGGCGAGCTACCGGCCTTTCCACTCGACATCGGAGATCCGAGCCCGGACGATCTGCCGCAGGGCGGTTTGTCCGCGTGGGTGCTCGACCCGGACCAGGCCGACTCGTTCTCGGTCGCCTGCCGCAAGACCGGACACAGTCTGTTCGCCGGGTTGCTCGCAGTTCTGGCCATCACCGGCTCCGAACTGGGCGGCGGCAATCGTTTCCGCACGGTGACGCCGGTGCACACTCGCGACGAACCGCAATGGGCTTCGGCGCTGGGTTGGTTCGTCGGACTGTGCCCCATCTCTTTCGACATCGCCGGTGCGGACTCGTTCGGCTCGGTGGTCGCAGCGGCCTCGGCCGAGGTGAAGAAGACCAAACCGATCGCCCGAGTTCCTCTCGATCGCGTGTTCACCACTCTGGGCTATTCCGCCCGCCCGCGTTTCGTCGTCTCCTTCATGGATGTGCGGTTCGCGCCTGCCGCCGAGCACTGGCCGGACCGGAACGCCCGAGCGTTGCGCAGCAAGCAGTACCAGCACGACGTGTACATCTGGATCAACCGCACGCCGCAGGGGATCAACATCGCGGCTCGCTATCCCAACACCGAGCAGGCGACCGCGCGGGTTCACGAATACGTCGGTGCCTTCCGAAAGTTGTTGAGCGATGTTGCGGACACGGGTACCGCCCGATTCCCCCTCACGGGCGACGAGCGTTCCGATATCGGACATACCGACACCGGTCAGATCGCTACCAATCAGTAGCTCACTGCGGCTCGCCGCCGGTCAGCTGCAGCTCTGCAGACCGATTGCAGCGATGACAGTGCCGATGCTTAGACTCCGACGTGACGTTCGTAACGAAGCACGCGAGAAACACATCCGTAGGAGGCTCAGTGCCCAGCCATGCCAGTGCTCAGATCACCAAGGTTCTTGTCGCCAATCGTGGTGAGATCGCGGTGCGGGTGATCCGGGCTGCGGCCGATGCCGGGTTGGCCAGTGTCGCTGTGTACGCCGAACCCGACGCCGACGCCCCGTTCGTCCGCTTGGCCGACGAAGCCTTCGCGCTCGGCGGGCAGAGCTCCGCGGAGTCGTATCTGGTGATCGACAAGATCATCGACGCCGCCGCCAAGTCCGGGGCCGACGCCATCCACCCCGGCTACGGATTCCTCTCCGAGAACGCCGACTTCGCCCAAGCCGTCATCGATGCCGGTCTGATCTGGATCGGACCGTCCCCGCAGTCCATCCGCGACCTCGGCGACAAGGTCACCGCCCGCCACATCGCCGCCCGCGCCAAAGCCCCCTCGGTCCCCGGCACCTCCGAACCGGTCAAAGACGCCGACGAAATCCTCGCCTTCGTCGACGAACACGGCCTACCGATCGCGATCAAAGCCGCGTTCGGTGGCGGCGGCCGCGGCATGAAAGTCGCCCGCACCCGCGAGGAAATCCCCGAACTGTTCGACTCCGCCACCCGCGAAGCCGTCGCCGCGTTCGGGCGCGGAGAATGCTTCGTCGAGCGCTACCTCGACAAGCCCCGCCACGTCGAAGCTCAGGTCATCGCCGACCAACACGGCAACGTCATCGTCGCCGGCACCCGCGACTGCTCCCTGCAACGCCGATTCCAGAAACTCGTCGAGGAAGCACCCGCACCGTTCCTCACCGACGCCCAACGCAAAGAAATCCACTCCAGCGCCAAAGCCATCTGCCTCGAAGCCGGCTACTACGGTGCCGGCACCGTCGAATACCTCGTCGGACAAGACGGCCTCGTGAGCTTCCTGGAAGTGAACACCCGCCTGCAGGTCGAGCATCCCGTCACCGAGGAAACCTCCGGCATCGACCTGGTGCTGCAGCAGTTCAAGATCGCCAACGGTGAAGAACTGTCCATCACCGACGACCCCGAACCCCGGGGGCATTCGTTCGAGTTCCGGATCAACGGCGAGGACGCCGGACGCGGCTTCCTACCCGCCCCCGGACCGGTCACCACCTTCCGTGCGCCGTCGGGACCGGGTGTGCGCGTCGATTCCGGTGTCGAATCCGGCTCGGTGATCGGTGGCCAGTTCGATTCGATGCTCGCCAAGCTCATCGTCACCGGCGCGACCCGCGAGGAAGCCCTCGCCCGTTCACGTCGAGCACTCGCCGAATTCGACGTCCACGGGTTGGCGACGGTGATTCCGTTCCACGCCGCGGTGGTCTCCGATCCGGCGTTCATCGGCGACGGCGACTCCTTCGACGTCCACACCCGCTGGATCGAAACCGAATGGGACAACCAGGTTCCCCCGTTCACCGCCGGACAACCCATCGACGACGACGACGTCCTGCCGCGGCAGTCCGTCGTCGTCGAGGTCGGTGGCCGCCGCGTCGAGGTGTCCCTGCCCGGGGAACTGTCCCTCAGCGGCGGTGGCAGCAGCGGCGGGCCCGCGGGCGCGGTACGCCGCAAACCCAAAGCCCGTACCCGCGGCGGTGCTGGAGCCGGTGCCGCATCCGGAGACGCGGTCACCGCACCCATGCAGGGCACCGTGGTCAAAGTCGCCGTCGACGAAGGCCAAACCGTCGACGCCGGTGACCTCATCGCCGTCCTCGAAGCAATGAAAATGGAAAACCCCGTCAACGCCCACAAAGCAGGCACCATCACCGGCCTGACCGTCACCGCAGGCGACGCCATCACCCAAGGCACCGTCCTCGCAGAGATCAAATGACGTAGCGATGTCCGAGCTTCCGGAGATCCGAATCGGTACGGCTGATCGAGAGAAGGCCCTCGAGGCACTGAGTCTGCACTTCAGTGAGGGTCGGCTGACTGTGCCCGAATTCGACGAGCGCAGCGCCGTCGTTGCTTCGGCGACGACGCGTGGGGAGATCGACAAAGTCTTCGTCGATCTCCCCGCTGCGTCGACGTCGCACACTCCCGCCCAGCTCGGGAAATCTCCGGCACCGACCGAGGGCGGTGCCGGAATCGATTGGCGCGCAGTGGTGATGCCCCTGGTGATCTTCGGTTCACTGGCATTGTTCTTCCTCACCGACTTCGATCAGAAGTGGCTGTTCTTCCTTCTCATCCCATTGGCGGGTGCGCTGCTGTCGGCGGGCGGTCACTCGAAGAGTCCGAAGAAAAAGAAGAGAGATCGTTGAAGGCGCTTCTGTTCGATGTGTTCGGCACAGTGGTCGATTGGCGTACCAGCGTGGCCCGCGAGGTCGAGTCGCTGTGTGGTCCCGACATCGACAGTCATGCGTTCGCCGACCGCTGGCGCAGCCTGTATCAGCCGGCGATGGAACAGGTTCGGTCGGGCAACCGCCCGTTCACCCGGCTCGATGTACTTCATCTCGAGTCACTTCGAGTCGTGTTGTCGGAGTTCGATGTTCAGCTAGACGACAGTGATGTCGCATCCTTGAATCACGCGTGGCATCGATTGGATCCGTGGCCGGATTCGGTTTCTGGGCTCACCCGACTACGCACCGAGTTCATCATCGCGCCGCTCTCCAACGGCAACATCTCGCTGCTGCTCGATATGGCCAAGAATGCCGGACTGCCATGGGACGCAATCCTCGGAGCAGAACCGGTGCGTGCGTACAAGCCCATGCCCGACGCCTATCTACGCACCGCGGACATTCTGGGTCTCGAGCCGAGCGAGTGCATGATGGTCGCCGCACACAACAGTGATCTCGCTGCCGCTGCCGACTGCGGCTTCGCAACGGCATTCGTCGCTCGTCCCCTCGAACACGGGCCGCGTCAGACCACCGACCTCGCCGCGGAATCCGACTGGAATCACAGCGTCGACTCGATCGATTCTCTCGCAACGCAATTGGGCTGCTGACAACAGCTATCGGGTCACAGGAATCAGCTGGTGCGCAATCCACGCGTCCACGTCCCGGTGCGAACGGAAGCGAACAATCGTCAGCTCCGGGCGGCGCACACTCAGTTGCTGCACTCGCTCGGTAGTCGACCGGTAGGTGTTCCATGCCCATCGAACGATGTGGTCGCGGTCGAAGAGGATGCGGTGCAGTGGGGGTTCGATGTTGCCGTTCCACAGCTCGCGCCTACCGAGCCTGCGCCGTAGCGTCCGAACCATCACCTGCCGCATGACTGTTCGGCGCGGTAGGTCCAGCCACAGAAACAAATCGGCTCGATCGGCGAGACGGTCTCGAACGATGTTGTACTGCCACTCGGTGACCCACGACGGGCGCGCGATGAACTCCTCCACCTCGGACTCGAACGTCGCACGCGGCGTCCAATTCGGGCCGTGGAACAAGCTGTCGATCTCGATGTGTTCGATTCCCAGAATCGATCCGAGACGGGCAGACAGCGTCGTTTTCCCGGAACCGGACGTCCCAGCAACGACGATCCTCGAGGGACAGAACACTGCATCGTTCGGTCCGAGAATCACGGAGACGACGCTACCGAATCGCGAGCACCGATGCTGCGTCCAGCGTGCTGTGCCCGACTGATATCGCCCTCTACGGCTGGGCACACAGCGCTACGATCGCCTCCGCCATGTGGTTCACGAACTCTCGACGCGCCGACTCGGTCAGCCGGTCGAGTGAGAGGTACGGGTTCAGGTCTTCGAGCTCGACCAACAGCAGCGTTCCGTCGACGGTGCGGCATGCGTCCACCCGAGTGATTCCGTGGTCGATGTCGTTCCAATCGACGAATCGTTGCGCGAACTCTCGGTCCTGAGCAGTAGTCGAGTACGGCTCCAGGTCCCAACGTCGGTCGGGGTCAGGAGCGTACAAGGCGTATCGAACTGTGTGGCCGATGAAGTAGAACGACACTTCGTACACGAAATCGATTCGCGGCTGAATCAGGCTGCCCGGCTCTACTTGCGATAATTCGGCGCGCCCGGAATGACGCATGCCGATCGAGTCGGCACCCCATTTCGGTTTCACCACATAGGTATTCACCTGGGGTAAGCGCGAGACGTTCCGCGGGTCGTCGACGGTAGGTATGACCGGAAAACCATCTGCGAAAAGATCGACCAGGTACTGCTTGCCTCTCTGGTCGCCTTTGCCGGTCAGCTGGGTGAAAACCTTCGTGCCGTTCTCGCGCGCATGGCGAGCAAACATGTCGAAAGCATCCTGGTACCCCAGCACAGGCCCGGAGTTCCGGATGACGACCACATCGAAGCCGTCCATCAGCGCAAGCGCGTCGAGCGGGTGACAGAGCGCAATGTCGAACCACTCGCGGAGCTGCGACGACAGAAAGATGTCTTCGTCGCAGTAGCGTCGGCCCTTCGACAGATACGCCAGGTCGGTGACGAAGAGAACGCGTGGACGGGGTGCATGCATCGGGCAACTCCTACCGGTCTCGAAACATCACGATGTTCGTTCGCGGGCCAACAGAAATGCCTGCGATGTCGACTCGTATCCCATCGGAGCTCGATGCACGCGCACGTCCACCTCGAAGTTCGCCTCGACGAGCATGCCTGCGACCATGTCGGGGTCGAGTCGGTATGCGTCGTACGAGACCGAGTGTCCGTACGCCTGCTCGAGTCGCACCCGCTCGTTGCCTGCTTGAAATGCCAACAGCAGCAGACCTTCCGGCATCAGCACCCGATGCAATTCGGCAAAGATCTTCGACAATTGGTGCGGAGGCGTGTGGATGATCGAGTACCAGGCAACGATCCCCGCCAGAGAGCTGTCACCCGCGTCCAACGCCTCCATCGACCCGACATCGAATCGCAGGTGCGGATGTTCGCGCCGAGCGACCTCGATCATGTTGGGCGACAGATCCATCCCCGCTACGTCGAGGCCGAGGCGGTGCAGCTGCTCGGTGATACGGCCGGAACCACACCCCACCTCCAGAACGTGCCCACTCGGCACCCGGGCTGCGAACGTCGCCAACAATCCGTGCTCGAGATGTCGGCCGTCGAGTTCGTCGCGAACAAGTTCGGCGTAGCTCTCGGCAACGGTGTCGTAGGCGGCCCTCGTCATCGAAACATGCTGTTGCTCGGCCACAGTGGCTACGGTACCGGCTCACCCGGTGTCGGCAGGTACGAGTGCGTCAGCATCTCGAAGAAGTGCCCGGTCGGGTCGCGGAAATACACTCCGCGGCCCCCGTGGTCGGTGTTGACGGTGCCGGGTTCGGTCATCCGGGGGTCGGCCCAGTGTTCGACGCCCTGGTCGACCAGCCTGGTATAGGCCGCATCGAACAGATCGTCGCTGACCCGAAACGCGTAGTGCTGGAACTGAATATCATCGAAGGGGGGCTCGGCGAATTGAACGAGAGTGCCGTCGGTGAGCTGCACGTTGACGAACGGCCCCCATGACGGGGCCTCGGGTAAAGCGAACAGGGTGCAAAAGAATTCGGCCGATGCGGCACTGTTCTTTGCAACGATGATGGTGTGATCGAACGAAATGGACATGCGCTGCCTCCTGGGCAGTACGACGCCTCCATGCCTGACGCAGTCCGTCATCGACACGCGACGCTGAGGACGATGCTCAGCACGGACCCCGAATCCGAGTCAACCGGTGAATTCACGGCCGCGATTCGGTCTTCTTCGGTGACAGCATTGCCGAGGAGAGGAACCCACTATGGTCGGTCGACTTCTGTTCGTTCACGGTGCCGGCGGATTTTTCGACGACGCACCGCTGGCCAACGGACTTGCACAGGCTTTGCACCTCGATCTGTGCATGCCCGAACTGTCCGACACTGCCATGGGTTTCGAGGACTGGGCCGCGCCGGTTCGGCAGCACCTGGAACGGCTCGGATCGGATGATGCGGTCATTGCGCATTCCTTCGGCGCATCGATCCTCGTCAGGGTCTTGGCAGAACATCGCCGGGAGCGACCCCTGAGAGCCACTCTGTTGGCGATGCCGGACTGGACTCCGCATGGGTGGGATGTCACGGACTACGCGTTCACCACCCAGGAGCCCGAGACCGACCTGACGCTCGTCCACTGCCGGGACGACGACGTGGTTCCTATTTCTCACCTGGCGTCGAACTCGACCGCTCTCCCGTCGGCGAGAGCGATCGAGTTGTCGACCGGTGGCCATCAATTCGACGGCATGATCGAGGCCGTTGCCGCCGAGATCCGCGGATTCGAGCGTCCCCGCGGGGACGCTTCTACTGGCCCCGATCCTCGTAGTCGATGACGAGGCCGGCTCGGCCGAACATGCAGACCGGGCGTCCGCTCACCGATAGTCGTGGTCGATTCCCGTTGCCCATTGCGAACATTCGACGGCGATCACGTCGTCTCTTCCCCGCAGGAAGTCGCGTGCACCGGCGTCTCCCGAGGCCGATGCCACGGCTGCGTCGACGTGTCGTCGCGCCAGGACAACCGGATGTCCGGGACGGCCGTCGAACACGGCTCTTGCGAGACCGGTTTCCCGCGCTGCAGCGAGTACTGCTTGCACCACCTCGGGTCCGACGTCCGGCGTATCGACCACATGCACCACCGCGTAGTCCGCGTCCGACGCTGCGGTCAGACCGGCCTCGAACGACGCGCTCATTCCTTGTTCCCACTGGGGTGCATAAACAGCGATCACACCGTCGGGCACGGGCGCATCCGCCGCTCCCAGCACCACGACCACGCGATCACAGCCGCCGTCGCGCAATGCCTGCACCGCAGTCCTGAGCCACAGCCCGTCGTGGGCGAGCACTTTGGGTGATCCGTATCGCGTTCCGGCACCGGCGGCCAATACCACTCCGACGGCAAGGTCCGACACGATCGTTCCTTTCACTCTCGGGTGAAGTCTTGGATGTTCGCACAACGTCCACGTCGAGTACGTCCCGAAGTTTGTGCTCGCTCGACTAGCGAGGATAGGCGTGATGACTGATTCTTAGTGCACTTCTCCTGCAGCGTCGCAGGAATCCTGCCCTGTTGCTTCCGCGAGGTGCCCACCCATGTCCGTCAAGCCCACCACACGCAAACGTGTCTATCCTGTCGACGAAGTGCTCCCCGTTCCGAAACTTGCTGCTTACGGGTTCCAACATGTCGTCGCGTTCTATGCAGGCGCCGTCTTGGTGCCGATCATCATCGGCAGCGCGATCGGACTGACCAACGAACAGTTGATCCACCTGATCAACGCAGATCTGTTCACCTGCGGCATCGCATCGATCATCCAATCGGTCGGATTCTGGAAGATCGGTGTCCGCCTGCCGCTCCTGCAGGGCGTGACGTTCGCCGGCGTCTCTCCGGTGATCGCGATCGCGATGGCGAACGGCGGCGGCACCGAGGGGTTGCTGTACGTCTACGGCGCCGTCATCGTCGCCGGTCTCGTCACGTTCTTCATGGCTCCGTACTTCAGTAGGCTGCTGCGATTCTTCCCACCGGTGGTCACCGGTACCGTCATCACGATCATCGGTGTGGCGTTGCTGCCGGTGGCGGTCAACGACGCTGTGACCAATCCTGCTACCCACGAACAGGATCCGTCCAACGGACGGTGGATGGCATACGCGATCGGCACCCTGCTGATCATCGTGCTGATCCAACGATTCTTCAAGGGTTTCATGGCGACCATCGCTGTGCTTCTGGGCCTGGTGATCGGTAGCGCCGTGGCGTTCGCTCTGGGAGACATGAACTTCGACGGCACCTCGGAGGCGTCGTGGGTCGGTTTCACACAGCCCTTCCTGTTCGGCGTGCCCAAATTCAGTGTCGTCGCGATCATTTCGATGATCGTGGTCATGCTCATCATCGCCGTCGAAACCACCGGCAGTGTGTACGCGACGGGTGAGATCGTCGGCAAGCGCATCAAGAAGGACGACATCGCAGCGACACTGCGCGCGGACGGCGTGGCCACCGTCATCGGCGGCACGTTCAACTCGTTCCCGTACACGGCCTTCTCGGAGAACGTCGGCCTGGTGCGCCTGACCGGTGTGCGCAGCCGTTGGGTGGTGGCCACGGCAGGCGGCATCATGATTCTGCTGGGTCTGCTGCCCAAGACGGCAGCCGTCGTGGCATCGATCCCGCCGCCGGTGCTCGGCGGAGCCGCGCTCGCCCTGTTCGCGACCGTCGCCGTGGTCGGAATCCAGACTCTGTCGAAGGTGGACTTCACCGATCACCGCAACCTGATCATCGTCGCCACAAGTCTCGGTCTCGCGATGCTCGTGACCATTCAACCGACGGTGTCCGAGGGTGTGCCCGATTGGCTGGAAATGTTGTTCGGCAGTGGCATCGTTCTCGGTGCGGTCTCGGCAATCGTGCTCAACGTCTTGTTCTTCCACATCGGCAATCGCGGGCAGGCCGTCGCCGGTGGTCCGGGTAAGGGCATCACCCTCGACACGGTCAACGAGATGTCCGCCGAGGACTTCGCTGCCACGTTCGGCGGCTTGGTGCAGGGCACTCCGTGGGTGGTCGAACGCGCGTACCAGCAGCGGCCTTTCGCCGATGCGCACGGGTTGCGCGAGGCGTTCCAGGAGGCATTGTTGGCCGGCACCACCGAGGAACAGATCGAGCTGATCAACAGCTATCCCGATCTCGGTAGCGAGGACGCCACCGGCACCCTCAACGCAGCGGACCACGTCGGCTTGTCCAACCTGGAGGAGGACGAGCACGACAACATCGTCCAACTCGCCGCCGAATACCGCGAACACTTCGGCTTCCCTCTGGTGATCTGTGCACGGGAGACGGAGCGTTACGATCGAGTTCTGGCCAACGGGTGGTCACGCGTCGAGAACGCACCGTCGGCGGAGCGGTCGTTCGCGATGATCGAGATCGCCAAGATCGCGAACTACCGGTTCGACGACCTCGTGGCCGACGCCAACCCGATCGCGGCCGCGCGGTTCGGTCGCATCAACGACTTCAGATAGCGAGCGAGATGTGCTGCACGAATGGATAGGGCTCGACGGGTTCAATCGGCTCAGTGATCGGCAAGCGATGCATGCACTCTACGAGTGCTGCGCATCGTCGATCTGGGCCCGTCGCGTCGCCCAGGGTCGCCCCTTCGACAGTCGAGATCTGCTGTTGGACAGGGCGGATCGAGTACTTGCCGAACTACCCGAGGCCGAGATCGACCATGCACTCGACGGTCATCCACGCATCGGCGGCAAGGCCGACAACCCGTCCTCGAAACGTGAGCAGGCCGCGGTGACGACGGCGGGTACCGAGGTACGCGAGAAGTTGGCGGCAGGAAACCGTGTGTACGAGGACAAGTTCGGCCATGTGTATCTGGTGTGCGCCACGGGCAGGTCCGCGGATGACCTGCTCGCTATCCTCGAGGAGAGGCTCGACAACGATGCCGAAACCGAAAGACGGGTGCTCCGCGTGGAACTGGCCAAGATCAACCGAATTCGCCTCGGGCGCATGCTGGGACCAGAGCAGTGAAGGGGCTGTCGACCCACGTCCTCGACGCCACCTCGGGGACACCTGCGGTGGGGATGCGGGTGCGGTTGTTCCAT
Source organism: Rhodococcus sp. 05-2254-6 (assembly GCF_002258565.1). Lineage (NCBI taxonomy): Bacteria > Bacillati > Actinomycetota > Actinomycetes > Mycobacteriales > Nocardiaceae > Rhodococcus > Rhodococcus sp. 05-2254-6. Next base: position 31 of record NZ_NOZF01000055.1, on the reverse strand, counting down.
CCCGAGAAGGGCGAGATCTCCACCGCCACCA
>NZ_NOZF01000141.1:0-24201 GCF_002258565.1 Rhodococcus sp. 05-2254-6 | reverse complement strand
TTCTGCGACGGTGCGCTCGATCAGGGTGTCGCCGAGCGCCGCGATGTTGTCGGCGATGGTCTCGAGGAACTGCGCGCGGGTCTCCGAGGACGTGGCCCGCATCACCGGCGAGGTCGGCCGCACCACCGGACAACTGCGTCTGTTCGCTTCCGTTCTGCGCGAGGGCAGTTGGAACGGAGCCCGTATCGATCCGGCCCAGCCCGAACGCGCGCCCCTCCCCCGCGCCGACATCCGCCAGCGACAGATTCCCCTGGGACCGGTAGCAGTGTTCGGTGCCAGCAACTTCCCGCTCGCCTTCTCCGTCGCCGGCGGCGACACCGCGTCCGCCCTCGCAGCCGGATGCCCCGTGGTGGTCAAAGCACACGACGCCCACCCGGGAACGTCCGAGTTGGTCGGCCGCGCAATCGCCGACGCGGTGTCCTCCACCGGAATGCCCTCTGGAACGTTCTCACTGTTGTTCGGCTCCGGCCGCGGACTCGGTACCGCTTTGGTGACCGACCCTCGCATCAAGGCCGTCGGATTCACCGGATCACGCTCGGGCGGAACGGCTCTCGTTGCCGAGGCGGCCGGTCGCCGCGAGCCCATCCCGGTGTACGCCGAGATGAGTTCCATCAACCCCGTCTTCGTCCTCGACGGCGCACTCGCCACCCGCGGAGCCGAACTCGGCCGCGCCTTCGTCGCATCGCTCACCATGGGCTCGGGCCAGTTCTGCACCAACCCCGGTCTCGTCATCGCCGTCGACGGCCCGGGCCTGCAGACCTTCACCGAGGCGGCCACTGCCGCTGTGCAGGAGTCCACACCCACCACGATGCTGACCCCGAACATCGCCGCGAGCTACGCCGAGGGCGTCGACACTTTGAGCGAAGTCGTGACCGAGCTCGCCAGGGGTACAGACGCACAGGCCCCGAACGCCTGCCGCGCAGCGCTGTTCACCACCGACGCCGATACGTTCCTCACCTCCGATGCAGCACAGGCCGAGGTGTTCGGCGCGTCGAGCCTCATCGTTCGCTGCACCGATGCACAGCAGGTTCGCGACGTCGCCGCGCTCCTCGAAGGGCAGCTGACCGCCACTGTCCATGCCGACGAGTCCGATCACACCGAGGCAGGCAAACTCCTCTCGGTGCTCGAACTCAAGGCCGGTCGCATCCTGTTCGACGGATGGCCCACCGGCGTCGAGGTAGGCCACGCAATGGTCCACGGCGGCCCCTTCCCCGCCACTTCCAATTCCCGCACCACCTCGGTCGGATCTCTCGCCATCGAGCGCTTCCTGCGTCCTGTTTCCTACCAGGACGTGCCGAAATCTCTGCTGCCCAATCCAATTGCCGATGGCAACCCAGAGGGCATCTTTCGCCGCATCGACGGCCAGCTCACCCAAGACTGACTCACCCCCACCTAGTTCTCGAGGAGACCACCATGCTCGACGGAGTCCTGTTCTTCCCCGTCACCCCGTTCACTGCCACCGGTGAGGTCGATTACGACCTGCTGGCCGCGCACATCGCGAAGGGTGTCGATGCGGGACCCGGTGGAGTGTTCATCGCGTGCGGCACGGGCGAATTCCATGCCCTCGAAAGCGAGGAGTTCGGCAAGATCGTGCGCACCGCGGTCGACGTCGTTGCCGGCCGCGTCCCCGTCTACGCCGGTGCAGGCGGATCCGTCGCCCAGGCAAAAGCATTCGCCGCGAGCGCGAAGACCAACGGAGCCGACGGAATCCTGTTGCTCCCGCCCTATCTGGTGACGATGCCGCAGGCCGGGTTGGTCAACTACACCGAGGCCGTTGCCGGTGCCTCGGATCTGCCACTGATCGTTTACAACCGCGGTAACGCTCGCTTCACCGAGGACTCGGCCGTCGAGGTGGCGCAGCTCCCCACCGTCGTCGGATTCAAGGACGGTACAGGCGATCTCGATCAGGTCGGCCGCATCGTTCGGGCAGTGCTGGATGCCCTCGAGCCGTCGGGCAAGCCCTTCCAGTTCTTCAACGGCCTGCCCACCGCCGAGGTCTCGCAGCAGGCCTACCGCGCCATCGGTGTCACGCTGTACTCCTCGGCGACGTTCGCCTTCGCGCCCGAGCTTGCGCTGGCGTTCTACCGATCCCTCGACAGCGGAAACGAGAAGCTCACAGCCGCACTGCTGCGCGAGTTCTTCCACCCGCTGGTTCGCCTACGCGACAAGGTTCCCGGCTACGCCGTCTCTCTCATCAAGGCAGGCGTGACGATGGAGGGCATCGAGGCAGGCCCCGTGCGCCCGCCACTGGTGGACATCAGTGCACCGCACCTCGAAGAACTGACCGCGATCGTAGCCGCCGGCCGGGCCGTGCTGGCGGACGAGCTCGCGGTGCACTGATGCAGGATCCGATTCTGATCACCGGCGCTCGGATCACCCCGATCGCGTTCGTCGACCCTCCGTTGCTCAACACCGTCGGTGTGCATCAGCCGTACGCACTGCGCGCCATCATCCAACTCGATACCGATGCAGGCATCGTCGGACTCGGTGAGACCTATGCCGACACCGCACACCTGGCTCGTCTCGACGCGGCGGCCCAGGCCATCACCGGCCTGGACGTGTTCGCACTCAACGCGATTCGTGACGCCGTCGACTCCGTACTCGGAACCCTGTCGATCACCGGTGGTGACGGCGTCGCCGGAATGATCACCACGGCCAGCACCACCGACCGTGTGTTCTCACCCTTCGAGATCGCCTGCCTGGACGTCCAGGGAAAAGTACTGCAACGACCGGTGTCGGATCTGCTCGGCGGCAAGGTGCGCGATTCGGTTCCGTTCAGCGCGTACCTGTTCTACAAGTGGGCTGCGCATCCCGGGCAGCAGCCCGACGAATGGGGCGAGGCGATCGATCCGGAAGGCCTGGTTCGGCAGGCTCGAAAGATGATCGACGAGTACGGCTTCGAGGCCATCAAGGTCAAGGGCGGCGTCTTCCCGCCCGACGAGGAGATCGCCGGTATCAAGGCGCTGCGGGAGGCATTCCCCGAGCTTCCGCTCCGGCTGGACCCCAACGCGGCGTGGACGGTCGACACCTCCATCCGCGTTGCCGCCGAGCTCGACGGCATCGTCGAGTATCTCGAGGACCCGACACCAGGACTCGACGGGATGGCCGAGGTCGCGCGGGAGGCGAAGATGCCACTCGCGACCAACATGTGCGTCGTCGCGTTCGATCATCTACGGCCCGCGGTGGTGAAGGATTCGGTGCAGGTGGTGTTGTCCGACCATCATTACTGGGGCGGCCTGCAACGATCGAGGTTGCTCGCCGGAATCTGCGAGACCTTCGAGCTGGGTCTGTCGATGCACTCGAACAGCCACCTCGGCATCAGTCTGGCCGCCATGGTGCACCTGGCCGCGGCGACGCCCAATCTGACCTACGCCTGCGATACGCACTGGCCGTGGAAGAACGAGGACGTCGTCGTACCCGGGGTGTTGAACTTCGTCGACGGTGCGGTGGCCGTGCCCACCGGGCCGGGGTTGGGCATCGAGATAGACGAGGCCGCCCTCGCAGCGCTGCATCAGCAGTACCTCGACTGCGGTATCCGCGACCGCGACGACACCGGCTACATGCAGAGCATCGATCCGAGCTTCGAGAACACGTGCCCACGCTGGTAGGGGGCTAAACTCGCAGCAGGTCGTGGGGACCGTGCGAGAGGCTAGTGGTGTGAACAGTGGCTGGCAGTACTCCCCTGCCTCGGTAGCGCGGACGTCCGGGGTCAATTGCCTCGTCAGCGGGTTGGTCGGTGTCGTCATCGTCGTCGCGGCGTCCCCCCGGGCCGCCGCGGTCCTGTGTGCGCTGGCTGTGCTGTGGTGCGCACTGGGCGTGTACATGATTGCCGCAGCTCCGGTACTTTCCCGGCGGCTGTACCTGTTGATGCATCTGTCGGGCCTGACGAGTATCGCCTTGTTCTGCACCGCTGCGGGCGGCGAGATGGCGGCGTTGTCCGGGATCTTTCTCCAGCTACTGTTGGTGACGCCGGCGTTCATCGTCCTGCCCGCCCGTATCGCTTGGCGTACAACGGTTCTCAACGCGAGCTACATTGCGTACCTGGGCATCGCGGTGGGAGACCTGCACCCCGTTCTGGTGGTCAACGCCGAGCTCGTTGTCGTGGCAATCGCGATCTCTGCGGCCTGGGTCCAGAGCGTGGCATCGACCTCCGAGATCGACGATCTGACCCGACTCGCGAATCGGCGGCGATTGACCAGAGAGCTGGACGCTCGGCCGGGAACGGTCGCGAGCGGAAAGATCGACGCCGTCGCCGTGGTGGACATCGATCACTTCAAGGTGATCAACGACGACTTCGGGCACGCGGCAGGCGATCACGCACTCGTCACCGTGTCGGATGCACTACGCAACTTCCTCCCGCCGCAGCATCTGCTGAGCCGCTCGGGCGGCGACGAATTCACCGTACTGTGCATCACCGGCACGGGTGCCGAGCTGCGCACCGCCATCGATCGAGTGCGGACGGAGTTGCCCGCGGACCTGACGATCTCGGTAGGGGTGGCTTGTCGACAGGACGGAGAGACCGCCCGCGCGACCCTCGAGCGCGCCGACCGAGCGCTGTACGAGTCGAAGAAACTGGGCCGAAACCGAACGACCATCCACGACTGACGTTCCAGCGATCCGACAACCGTCAGACGCCGACCTTGCGGAAGAGCAGATCGATGATCGCCCGCTTCGACGACTCGTCCTGCGGGTGCGTCAACATGGCCTCGACGACGAAGACGATCATGCGAGTCGTCGGTTCGATCTCGGCTTCACCGACCTCCTCGCGGCGTAGCTCGGCGGCGATCCACTGCTCCCACAACGAGTGAAAATTGTTGTGCCATTTGTCGAGACACGAGGATACCGAGGTGCGGGAGTGCACTGTGTCGACCAGCCGGTGATACTTCTCGAGCTCCTCCACCACCCAGAGGACCTGCTCGTTCACCGAGAGCCCGGTGAGCGCGGCGAACCGAGCAAGCGCATCGGTGTGAATCTCGTCCAGCACCCCGACGAGTAGCTCGTCCTTGTCACCGAAATACCAGTAGATCGTATTGGTGGTCACTCCGGCCGCAGTCGCGATCCGCCCCATCGGCGTGTGCTCGTAGCCGTCGTCGACGAACAGCGACCGAGCGGCGCTCACGATCTCGGAGCGCTTCTCGGCGCGATCGACGGGTCGACGGTTGCGCGGCATCTCGACATCCTATCTTGATCGGCATTCAAGACAGTGCTAGCTTCTTGAATGCCGATCAAGGACCAGACGAAGGACCACCACATGAGCGCCGACGACCAGGCCGGATACACCCGCACCGACGAATGGTTCGACTCCGAGGGAGTGCGCTGCGCCGCTGCGGTGTATCGGCCGACCGGAGCCACCGCCGACACACCGGCCGTGGTGATGGCCCACGGATTCGGCACCCCGCGTGCCATTCGCCTCTTCGCCTACGCGGAGATCTTCGCCCGCGCCGGCTACACGGTTCTCGTCTTCGACTACCGCCACTTCGGCGACAGCGACGGCCAGCCGCGGCAGCTCCTGGACATCGGCAAGCAACTCGTCGACTGGACCAACGCCGTCGCCTACGCCAGGACTCTCGACGGTGTGGACTCCGCTCGCATCGTCGGTTGGGGCACCTCCTTCGCCGGCGGACACGTGCTCACCAGGGCAGGTGCCGGAGAGAATTTCGCCGCTGTCATCGCTCAGGTTCCGCACGTCGACGGCATCGCTGCCGTGCGCGCCACCGGACTTCGGCGCACCATGAAGCTCGCCCCATCGGCAGTGATCGACCAGATCCGCGCAGTGCGCGGGAAATCCCCCCGGTACGTCGAATCCGTCGGCCACCCCGGTGATGTCGCTGTGATGGCCACGCCCGACGCCGCGCCCGGCCGCGACAAACTTCTCGCCGAGTCCGGGCTCGAATCCGGTGCCTACCCCGAAACCGTTGCAGCACGGATCCTTCTACGCATCGGGCTGTACTCGCCCGGTAGAACCGCGTCGAAGATCACCTGTCCGGTACTGGTACAGATCATGTCGGAGGACGCCATCACGCCGGCGGCGGTGTGCCAGCAGGTCGCGCGCAGGATTCCCGACGCCACCGTGCACATCCACAAGGGTGGGCACTTCGACCCCTACGTGCAGCCACTGTTCCCGACCATCATCGAGGAACAACTCGCATTCCTGAAAGGGGTTGTGCCGGTGAGCCAGGGCTAGTGGCGCACTGATTCCGCAGCGAGGGGCGCGACGATGTTGGCGAGCATGGTCGCGATGGTCGCGACGACGATGCGTCGGTCTGCGGCGTAGCCACTCTGATACCAGGTCATCGCGGTGTGGCTGATGCCGCCGATGGCCGCGGTGGCGAGCAGGTCGACATCCAGATCGGGGCCCGAGGGAATCTCGCCCGCGAACGTACGAAGGTAGCCGAGCAGCAGTGTTCCGAATTGCTGCATCACCGTCAGGTACGTCTGCTCGACGCGGGGGCTGACCCCGAGCACCTCCATCCACACCACTCGGGCCAGGTGCGGATCTTCGATGACCTGGAAGAAGGGGTCGAGCAACTGCTTCGCAACATCCCTGAGATCACCGTCCCGATCCACCTGCACGATTGCGTCGGATACCGAATCGGTGAGGCGTGCAATGCATTCGGCGTAGACAGCGAGCAGCAAGTCCTCGGTCTTGTCGAAGTGCCGATAGAAGTCTCGATCGGCGATCTTGGCCTCGCGGCACAGTCCGCGGACCGTCGCGGCGCGGTATCCGACGCTGCCGAACACCCGTAGCCCGGCGTCGAGCAGCTGCCGCCGCCTGCGATCGTCGCGGTCGGCCGCGCTCTCACCGCCGTAGGCGCGACCTGCGGCTTCGGACACGGTGCTCATGACCGTCGGGCATCCAATTCGGCAGTCAGACGGATCAATTCGGCGTCCCGTTCCATCGCGGCGTCCATGATCGGGTTCACGATGCCGCGCAGTATCGAGATCGGGATCCAGCGACCGGGGACGGCGATACGCGCAGCCCGCCGTCCGATACCTCGAACGGCCACGCGCGCGAGCTTGTCCGGCGTGATCGGACGGAGCAGGGGCGAGGGAAAAGCCCGGTCGATCATGGCCGTCGCCACGTCGTCGCCGCCGAATGCGACCTCGGCGATCGGCGTCGCCACCCATCCCGGATACAGCACTCCAGCAGTCGCTTTCGTGCCCGCAAGTTCCGCCCGCAAAGCACGACCGAGCTGCTCGACCGCCGCCTTCGAAGCCGCGTACGGCGCATTCGCCAGGCCGTTGAGGTACGCGTACGTGGACGAGGTGAGCAGCACGTAGCCCCCGGACTCGACGATGTGCGGCAGAGCGGCCCGCACCGTGTTCCACACGCCGATCAGGTTGACGCCGATGACCCGCTCGAAGACTCCGTCGTCCACGGAGCGAACGGTCGATGCCTTCGCACCGCTGGAGATTCCGGCGTTGGCCATCACCATGTCGAGCGTGCCGAAAGTGTCGATCGCGGTTGCGACGGCTGCGTCGAGCTGCTCGCGCACCGTGACGTCGGCGTACGCGATCGCCACGCGCTGGTTACCCAGCTTCGCCGCCACCGATTCGAGATCGGTGGACTTCATATCGACCAGAACGATCGAGGCACCGCGTCGATGCAGCGCAGTGGCAACGGCGGAACCGATTCCGCCTGCCGCGCCGGTGATCAGCGCGACCTGGCCGGTGTGCTTGCTCATGCCGATACCTCGTCCTTCGTCGTCGCCTCGGTGGACGACCGGTGGATGTGATGGGCCTCGGGCCGAAAACGCTTGGCCCACCGGCGGAATGTGAAGCTGAACCCGGGGAACATGGCCACGACGTGTCCGGATTTGGACTGGTACCAGCTGTGGCAGCCACCGTCCTTCCAGACTGTGCCCTCCATCTCGCGATGAATCGTGTCGGTGTATTCCTGCTCGGCAGCTGCGGTGACCTCGATGGCCGTCGCACCCACCTGCCGGACGGCGTCGACGGCCCGCACGATGTACTCCATCTGCGCCTCGATGAGGAAGATCGCAGAGGTGTGGCCGATTCCGGTGTTCGGCCCGGTGACGACGAACAGGTTGGGGAATCCTGGAATCGTGGTACCGAGGTAGGCACGTGGGTAGGGATCCCAGACGTCGGACAGGGCTCGGCCGTCACGTCCGATCACCGGGTACGATATGACGCCGTCGGTGGCGTCGTATCCGGTGGACCACACCAGAAGATCGACATCGACGTGTTCGCCTGTGGTGGTGACAATTCCGGTCTCGGTGATTTCCGAGATGCCGTCGTTCTTGTCGTGCAGGGTGACGTTCGCCTGCCCCAGCGCGGGATAGAGCGTGTTGGACAGCAGAACCCTCTTGCACCCGATGACGTAGTCAGGGGTGACCTTCGCTCGAAGCTCGGAATCCGGCACCTGAGACTCGATGTGTTTCAACGCAGTTCGCTGCGCCACCGCCTTCAACATAGTCCGCGAGTACTTGAAGCCGATGATGCGAGTTTCGAGACTCCAGTAGATCCCCGCGCGGACCAGCCTGCGGATCGGTTCCAACTTCAGCAACCTGCGCTGCCACGGCGTGAATTCGCGATCGTGACGGGGCATCACCCAGTGCGGGGTGCGCTGGAAAACGTGCAGCTGTTCCACGTCGGGTTGGATCGCAGGAATCACCTGTGCGGCACTGGCACCGCTGCCGACGATGGCCACCCGCTTGCCGGCGTGGCCGTACTCGGTGTCCCAGTCGTTCGTGTGAAACTGCTTGCCCTGAAACTTCTCTCGGCCAGGGAACGGTGGCACGACGGGAGTGCTGAGGGGTCCCGAGGCATTGACCACGAACTTCGCCGCATACTCGCCGCGCGAGGTGGAAATTGCCCAGTGATCACCGACCCATTCGATCTTCTGCACATCCGTGTTCGCATGTGTTCGAGCAGGCAACCCGTTGGAATCGAGCACGTGCTGGGTGTACCGATCGAGTTCCTCACGTTCGGCGAACATCCGCGTCCACTCGAACGGCTCCGACGCAATCGAGTAGAGCGGACTCTGCACATCGACGGCTGCACCCGGGTAGCGGTTCTGCTTCCACGTGCCACCGAGGAAGGGACGCCTTTCGAGAATCACGAGGTCGTCGATTCCCCGATCGAGCAGTGCTTTCGCGGCGCACTGGCCACCGAAACCGCTGCCGATGATCACCGCGGTGTGAACATGCATGCTGACGAACCCCTCCCGCACGAAACGCGATCCGATGACGCGCGTCATCACTTTAAAGTGATGACGCGCGATTCCGCAATGGTTTCGGAACCGGACTTGCTGCGTCAGTGCCCGCCGGACAGCTGCCCACTCAATCGAACGTGCCGTTCGGCAGATGCGGCGTTCAGTCCGATGATCCGGACATGTTTGCCCTTCGCCTCGTACTTCGAGGTGATGGCATCGAGGGTCGCCACGGTCGACGCGTCCCAGATGTGCGACTCCGACATATCGATGACGACGTTCTTCGGATCTCCCACGTAGTCGAACTGATAGATCAGATCGTTGCTCGACGCGAAGAACAACTCACCCTTCACCGCATACGCGCGAGTGTCCTCGTCGGGATGAGCCACATCGACGACCTCGGTCAGGTGGGCCACCCGTCGCGCGAACAGCACCATCGCGGTGACCACTCCCACCACGACTCCGTAGGCCAGGTTGTGGGTGGCGACGGTGACGACCACGGTTGCCAGCATGACTGCTGTTTCACTCCTGGGCATGCGCCGCAACGTCTTCGGATGAATGCTGTACCAATCCATCGTGCCGATCGCGACCATGATCATGACGGCCGCCAGCGCGGCCATCGGAATCAACGCCACGATGTCGCCGAGCCCGACCACGAGAATCAGCAGAAACACACCGGCGAGGAACGTCGAGATGCGCGTCCGGGCACCCGAGGCCTTGACGTTGATCATCGTCTGGCCGACCATCGCGCAACCACCCATGCCGCCGAAGAAGCCGGTGATGACGTTGGCTGCGCCCTGGCCCCAGCTCTCGCGGGTCTTGTTCGAGTGCGTGTCGGTGACGTCGTCGACGAGCTGGGCGGTGAGCAACGACTCGAGCAGCCCGACGATGGCCATGGCCAACGCGTACGGAGCGATGATGCTCAGGGTTTCGAGGTTCAGGGGAACGTCGGGAAACAGCAGTGCGGGCAGGCTCGACGGCAGCTCGCCTTCACCGCCGACGTTGGGGACGTTCAGCGCGAACACCACCGTGGCAACGGTCAGCAGCACGATGGCGACCAGAGGTGCGGGAACGACGGAGGTGACCTTGGGGAGCAGGAACATGATCAGCAGACCGACGGCCACCAACGGGTACACCAGCCACGGAACGCCGATGAGCGACGGAAACTGCGAGGTGAAGATCAGAATTGCCAGTGCGTTGACGAAGCCCACCATGACGCTGCGAGGAATGAAGCGCATCAGCTTGGCAACGCCGAGGACCCCGAGAACCACCTGGAGGACGCCGGCGAGGATGACGGTGGCGATGAAGTAGTCGAGGCCGTACTGCTTGGCGACCGGGGCGATGACCAGGGCAATCGCTCCGGTGGCCGCGGAGATCATCGCGGGGCGACCGCCCAGGAACGCGATGGACACGGCCATCGTGAAGGACGCGAACAGGCCCACTCGCGGATCGACGCCGGCAATGATCGAGAACGCGATGGCCTCGGGGATCAGCGCCAACGCGACAACCAGGCCGGCCAGCACCTCGGTTTTGAGCATTCGGGGGGACCGCAGGGCACCCATGACGGTAGGAATCCGCTCGGCGGAGTCGCTCATATCTCTCCATTCGTGATCGATGGACTTCACGTGCCGACCAACGGCCGCTCTCGTCCATGGGTGGGCGCATCGCTGCGCCCGAAGGCTTTGTTTGTGGAGCCCGATGGGCATCTCACGCGTCCCGCACACATCAGGTGGGGGAGAAACAGTCGGGAAGCTGATCCCTACTCTTACGCAAGAGTAGAGTTGACGCAAATCGACAGTCTTCGGACCGGGGTCGACACCAGGTCGGAGGCCCCCCGTAGCGTAAGAGGCATGTCGAGATCACCACGGAACCGCAGATCCCCCGCCGCACCGAGAAAGCGATCCTCCTCCGCGCTCCAGGCAGGGCACCTTCGCGTGATCGCGACCGGCGGTCTCGGCGAGATCGGTCGGAACATGACGGTCTTCGAATACGACGGAAAACTGCTGATCGTCGACTGCGGCGTCCTGTTCCCCGAAGAGCACCAGCCCGGCGTCGACGTCATCCTCCCCGACTGGAGTTGCATCCGCGATCGTCTCGACGACGTCGTTGCGATCGTCCTCACCCACGGACACGAGGATCACATCGGTGGCGTCCCGTACCTGCTGCGCGAGCGCGGCGACATCCCCGTCATCTCGTCGCGGCTGACGCTGCACTTCCTCGCTGCCAAGTTCGAGGAGTTCAAGGTATCGACAAAGCTGATCGAGGTCGAGGCGGGGCAAACCCGTCAGGAAGGCCCGTTCGAGCTCGAGTTCATCGCCGTCAACCACTCGATTCCCGACGGTCTCGCCATCGCCATTCGCACCGACGCCGGGCTTGTGCTGCACACCGGCGACTTCAAGATGGACCAGTTCCCGCTGGACGGCCGGATCACCGATCTCCGTAGCTTCGCACGCCTCGGCGAGGAAGGGCTCGATCTGCTTCTCGTCGACTCCACCAACGCCGAAGTTCCCGGGTTCATGGTCTCCGAACGCGATCTGGTCCCGGCCATCGAGAAGGTGTTCCGCGAAACGACGGGGCGCGTGATCGTGTCGAGCTTCGCCAGTCACGTGCACCGCATTCAACAGGTACTCGACGCCGCGCATGCGCAGGGCCGCAAGGTTGCGTTCGTGGGCCGATCGATGGTGCGCAACATGAAGATTGCAACCGATCTGAATTACCTCGATGTGCCCGACGGGCTCGTCGTCGATCTACCGAAGCTCAACCGTCTTCCGGCGAACAAGATCACGCTGATCTGCACCGGATCGCAAGGCGAGCCTCTCGCCGCGCTGTCGCGGATGGCGTCGGGTGAGCATCAGATCAAGGTCGGCGACGGCGACACCGTGCTGATGGCGAGCAGCCTCATTCCCGGAAACGAGAACGCGATCTACCGCGTCATCAACGGTCTCGTCGACAAGGGTGCACGCGTGGTGCACAAGGGAAATGCGAAGGTGCACGTCTCCGGTCACGCCAGCGCAGGCGAGCTCGTCTACTGCTACAACATCCTCGAGCCCGCCAATGTGCTTCCCGTACACGGTGAGTCGCGGCATCTGCGCGCCAACGCCGATCTCGCGATCAGGACCGGCGTTCCCCGCGATCGAGTGTTGATCGCCGAGAACGGAAGCGTCATCGATCTGTTCGACGGCGTCGCGCAGATCACCGGCTCCGTCCCCATCGAACTGATCTACGTCGACGGCAGTGCCGTCGGCGGTGTGACGGAGGATTCGCTGGCCGAACGTCGCCTGCTCGCGAACGAGGGCGTGCTGACCGTCATCGCGATCGTGGACCCCGACACCGGCCTGCTGGTCGACGACGTCGACTTCATCGGACGCGGATTCGCCCACGAGGCCAACGCTTTCGACTCACTCGCCAAGGCGATCGGCAAGACTCTGACCCGCGAGAGCGACGGGAACGTCGCCTCACGCGAGCACATCGAGAAGCGCATCGTGCAGGAATCGGCGCGATGGGCCAAGCAGACCCTTGGCCGTCAGCCCCTCATCGTCCCGGTGGTCGTCGACGGCTGAAGCGTCTCGTGTGAGTGGCGAGGTGACGTGACGCCGAAGCAATTCGTCATGGTTCGATCCGAGAAAATAGTGCGTTCGGCCCCTGTAGATGGTTTCGGCCCCTAGAGTCGTTTGGAAAGCTCCGGTAACGATCCGGAACTTGGACCGGGGGGTCTCAGATGGGGAAGTACGCGAAGTTCGGCCGTCGGTGTACAGCGGCGGTCGCTGCGGTTTCGTTGGTGGTGTCGGGCGGGCAATGGTCGGCGGGTGCCGATCCACTCGGCGATTTCCAGAATCCACCGCGAACCGCCGAATCGATCGCCGCGACACCACTCGACGATCCGTGGGTCGTTCCGCCGCCCGGATACGAAACAGCCGCTCCCGGAACAGTTCTGCGGACCCGCAGCGTCACCGTCGGACCACTTGTCACCCCGGTCACCACCACCCAACTGCTGGTCGCCTCGACCGACGCGAAGGACCGCCCCGCTGCCATCGTCACCAGCGTCATCGTCCCGACCGCGCCCTGGACCTCGCCGGGTCCACGCCCTGTTGTTGCCTACAACATGGCCATCGATTCGCTCGGCGCCACGTGTGAGCCATCGTGGACCATGCAACGGGGCATCGCTCCGGAATTGGCGCCCGTGCAGCTGCTTCTGGCGCGGGGCTACGCCGTCGTAGTCACCGACCACCAGGGGCCACGCCATGCGTACGCCGTCGGACCGATGGCGGCGCACGCCGTACTCGACGGTCTGCGCGGTGCGGTCACGACCGCCGCGCTCGGCCTCGATCCGACTGCGCCCCTGGGTATTACGGGCTACTCAGGTGGGGCGATCGCATCGGGCTGGGCCGTGCAGGAGGCTCCGGCCTACGCCCCCGAACTGAACATCGTCGGCGCAGCGTTCGGCGGAACGCCCACCGACTTCGCGCTGCTACGTCAGTCCATGAACGGCAACGCAGCGTCGGCGGTGTTCCTCGCGGCAGCGATGGGCGTTGCGCGCGAGTACCCGGAGATGTTGTCGCTCTACAACGACGACGGGTGGCGGCTCGCACAGGCGTCGAAGGACCTGTGCATCGTCGGGATTGCACCGTTCGGAATCGTTGCTCCGATCCGCATCGAGTCACTGTCCATCACTCCCGATGCGTTCGATTCGCCGCTGGCGCTCGCAGTTGCCGATCAGAATCGATTGGGAGACGGCGGAACCCCGACGGCACCGGTGTTCCTATATCACGGACAGCAGGAGTTCTGGATTCCGAAGGAAGGTCCCGAGGCCGTGTTCGACAAGTGGTGTTCACGCGGAGCCGACGTCCGCCTCGAGGAATACCTGGGTGAGCACAGCATCGTTGCCGGCAGTGGAGCTCCCGGTGCATTCGCGTGGTTGGACGACCGCCTCGCGGGAATTCCGGTTCGACCTGGATGCAGTAGCTTCGGCCGCTAGAGCCGAACCTACTCGCTCCGGGCTGGTGCCCCGCGAGTCGACAGCACCTCGGTCAGTTCCTCGGCGTAGGCGAGCTGCCGCCGCAACGTGCGGCAGCTTTCCTCTGCCTTGGCGTGGCATTCACGCACGAAAGCCGCGGCCGACGACCGATCGTCGTCGGTCGCGTTCGCATCGCCCAGAACGTCGAGGGATTCGAGTAGCTGCTTCATCTCGGCCAGCGTGAAGTCCAGAGGCTTCATCCGACGGATGACGAGCAGGCGTTCGACATCGGACTCGGTGTACAGCCGGAAGCCGCCGACGGTCCGAGCAGAGGGCGTGACCAGGCCGACGTCGTCGTAGTGACGCACCGTACGGATGGACAGCTCGGTTCTCTGAGCTACCTGCCCGATCTGCATGTGCATGCCGTCGTCTGCCATGTGCCGCCTCTCCTCGACCGCCCACCCTAGTCAGTGTTCGGCACCGAGGTTTCCACTGAGGCGCTCGTGCCGCTCGATCGACGGCGCGTTCAGGCCGACGATCTCGACCGTCTTGCCCTTCGCTGCGTACTTGGTGGTGATGGCATCGAGGGTCGCGACGGTCGACGCGTCCCAGATGTGCGACTCCGACATGTCGATGACGACGTTCTTCGGATCTCCCACGTAGTCGAACTGATAGATCAGATCGTTGCTCGACGCGAAGAACAACTCACCCTTCACCGCGTAGACCCGGGTGTCCTCGTCGGGATGAGCCACATCGACGACCTCGGTCAGGTGGGCCACCCGTCGGGCGAACAGCACCATCGCGGTGACCACACCGACCAACACGCCGTAGGCGAGGTTGTGGGTGACGACGGTGACCGCAACCGTGGCCACCATGACCAGGGTCTCGCTCTTGGGCATGCGCCGCAACGTCTTCGGATGAATGCTGTGCCAGTCGAAAGTGCCGATGGAGACCATGATCATCACCGCGACGAGTGCGGCCATCGGAATGAGCGCGACGATGTCGCCGAGGCCGACGACCAGGATCAGCAGGAAGACTCCGGCCAAGAATGTCGAGATCCGCGTACGCGCACCGGAGACCTTGACGTTGATCATGGTCTGGCCGATCATCGCGCAGCCCCCCATACCGCCGGTGAATCCGGTGACCAGATTCGCCACGCCCTGGCCCCAACCCTCGCGGGTCTTGTCGGAATGCGAATCGGTGATGTCGTCGACGAGCTTGGCCGTCATCAGAGACTCCAGCAGGCCGACGAGCGCGATCGCAAGTGCGAACGGCGCGATGATCGACAGTGTGTCGAACGTGAACGGCACGTCCGGAATCAGGAACGACGGCAGCGAGGACGGCAGTTCGCCCTCGTCGCCCACATCCGGAACCGCCAACGCGAAGACGAGTGTGACGCCGGTGAGTATCACGATCGCGATCAGCGGTGCCGGCACGATGGTCGTCAGCTTGGGCAGGAAGAACATGATGAGCAGGCCCACGGCGACCATCGGGTAGACCAACCACGGCACCCCGATCAGGTACGGCACCTGGGAGCTGAAGATCAGGATCGCCAGCGCGTTGACGAATCCGACCATGACGCTGCGCGGAATGAATCGCATCAACTTCGCGACACCGAGAACGCTGAGCACGACCTGCAGCACTCCGCCGAGAATCACTGCTGCGATCAGATAGTCGAGACCGTACTCGCGCGCCAAGGGAGCGACGACCAGCGCAATCGCTCCGGTGGCCGCGGAGATCATCGCCGGCCGGCCGCCGACGATGGAGATGGTGACGGCCATCGTGAACGACGCGAACAGCCCGACGCGCGGATCCACGCCGGCGATGATCGAGAACGAAATGGCTTCCGGAATCAACGCCAGCGCCACGACCAGGCCTGCGAGCACTTCGGTCTTCAGCCGCTTCGGCGATCGCAATGCACCCAGCACCGAGACGTCTTCGACGGCGGTGGCAGGCACCTGGGCAGCTCGAGACACGACGGCTCCATTCGATGAGTGCAGGGGACGTCCTGCGCGGGCGACTCTACTCTTACCGGAGGGAAGGTTGCTACTCGTCGCCGCTGTCGGCTCTCCGCTAGATTGATGTGACAAGGCACGCCGAAACCGCCAGCGCGATGCAAGGAATGAATCGATGTTCTCGCTCAACAGGTTGTCCTGCTTCATCGCCGTGGCCGAGGAACTGCACTTCGGCCGCGCTGCCGAGCGACTGCACATGACGCAGCCGCCCCTGAGCAGGCAGATCCAACAGCTCGAAAGCGAAGTCGGCGTGCAGCTGATCGACCGCACCAGCCGATCGGTGACCCTGACGGCCGCGGGATTGGCATTCCTTCCCGAGGCCCGACGCATCCTCGACCTCGCCGAGGGCGCCCTCCTCACTGTGCGACGTGTCCCCACCGGAGACCTGGGGACCGTCGTCGTCGGATTCACCGGCGCATCGGCGCATGCGGTGCTACCGCAGCTGCTCGACGCCGCACGCGAGAAGTTACCCGACGTGAAACTCGTTCTACGCGAAATGGTCTCGGCGGTGCAGATGGAATCCTTGGCCGTCGGCGATATCGATCTCGGGTTGGCCAGGCCACCGCTCAAGCGTCCGGGCATCGCGTCGCGGCCGGTGCTGCACGAGTCGTTGATCGCGGCGATGCCCGACACTCATCCGCTGGCCGAGAAGAGCGAACTGTCGGTGGAGGACTTCGACGAGCAGCCGATCATCATGTATTCACCGGTCGACGCGCGGTACTTCCACGAACTGCTGATCAGTACCTTCACCATCGTCGGGGTGTCTCCGCGCTACGTGCAGTACGTGACCCAGGTGCACACGATGCTGGTGCTCGTTCGTTCCGGAATCGGATTGGCACTGGTACCGGAGTCCGCGTCGACCATGCGGCCGGAAGGTGTTGTGTTCCGGCCGGTTCGGACGGTCAAGGAACGCCCCGTCGAGTTGGACGCCGCCTGGCGAGTGGACAACGACAACCCGGCACTGCACCGCTTCATGACCGATGTGCTGCCGACGCGGGAGTGGTCGTGATGCGCCGCTGATCGAGTTGCCGAGCGTGCCCGAAACCGCAAGTGAGCGCCCTTTTCACCGACTGCGCGCCCCCGATCAGGTCATAGCGGGGGCGCGCAGTCGATAAAAGCGGTGTGAGGTCCCCGTTTGCGTGATCGATGGTCCGACAACCGTCGTGGACCGCGGAACCGCACGGCCCTCATCTGGCAACCATCGGCGTGCATTCGACCAGCATGAAGAGTGGGCGGGTGAAATTGGTTGCCCAGAACTCATCGGATTGTCGTTGCTCAGCAGACGGGCGAGGCTCTCGCAGGTTCGTGATGACGAACCCTGCTGCGGTGATCATCCCGATGTGCTCTTCCAACGAATAGAACTGCTGAAAGGACTCTGCAGGCGACGTCGGACCCGCAAAGTCGAAACGCTGCTGGACCGTTCTTACACCGAAGTAGTCGCCGATCGTGGACGCGAAGCCGATTCCCTCGCGATCTGTGCGGGCGGCGTAGAAGCAGGGATGCATGGACAACACGACCAACCGCCCGGCGGGCTGAAGGACTCGACGAAACTCGACGAATCTTTTTGCTGGTTCGGCTATCCCGTGCGGAAGATGATTCGCTCCCAGTACGCCGCGTTCTGCTGATACCCGCCCGATCTTCGACCCGATTCAGCGTATCCACCGAGCCCGACTCGGGACCCGTCTCCATGATGTGGGTGGCGGGTAGTCATTACTTTCCCTTATGATTTGCCGGGCGCCGGGAAGATCGCCGGCGCTGCCGCAGCCGGCTTCCGACCCAGGGGATCGCGTGACCACCGTTTTCTGGACACCACGTTTCGCTGCTGTGTACTTCCTCGCAGCTCTCGCAGCGTTCGTCCTGTTCACTGCGATCGGCTCGAACATGGCGATAGTCGCACCACTGATCCTGACCCTGATCGGACTGGGCATCGCCGTGTTGATTCGACACGGCAGGACCCGCCGATGACGCGCACTCAGCGCGGCAACCCCACCGGCGGCTTGACGGCCGTCACCGGGCAGTGGGCCTCGAGCAGTACACGCTGAGAGATGCTGCCCATGAACAATTTTCCGACGGGTGATCGACGCCGGATGCCGATGACGACGAGCTGAGCCTGCTCGTCGAACGAGAGGTCGATCAGATTGTCGGCATGCGAGCGGCCTGCTTCGTTGTCGTGGATCTTCGTCGTGACACCGAGCGCCGACGCCTCCTCGCGAGCCGATTCGACGGTGGCAGCGAAGTCCGCCTCGCCTGCGCTGTCGTTCTCGGCCACGATGAGCAAGTCCGTTTCGCGCATGAGTGCCTCACGAAATGCGAAGGGCAGTGCGCCTTTTCCCTCGGTGGTCGGCGAGTAGCCGACGACGACGGTCACTGCGTCACCGGCGTGACGAGGGTGCCGTCGGCCAGAAAGCGATCGAGGTTCTCGAGCGTGAGCGCTTCCATCGCAGCCCGCGTCTCCACCGTTGCGCTGCCCACGTGCGGCAGCAGCACCACGTTGTCCATCGCCAACAGGGCGTCGGGCACGTCCGGTTCGTGCGCGAAGACGTCCAGGCCCGCTCCGGCGAGCTTCCCCGCACCGAGCAACTCGATGAGCGCCTCCTCGTCGACGACGCTTCCGCGGGCCACGTTGATCAGATATCCCTGCGGTCCCAGAGCTTCGAGCACTGCGCGATCGACCAGATGCGCAGTACCCGAACCGCCGGACGCGGCGATGATCAATATGTCGACGTTCTCGGCGAGCGCTGTCGGGCCGGCAGCGTAAACGTAGGGCGAACCGTCGATCTCGTTGCGATTGTGGTACGAGATCTCGCAGCGAAACCCGTTGAGCCGATCGGCAATTGCCGAACCGATGCGGCCGAGGCCGATGATTCCGACACGCTTGCCGGTGACCTGACGCGTCAGTGGCGTGTTGCCCTCGGTGGGCCAGCGGCCGGCGCGCACGAATCGCTCGGCCGAGCACAGGCCGCGCACGGTGTCGATCACCAGACCGACGGCGAGGTCGGCCACACAGTCCGTCAACACGTCGGGGGTGTTGCTGACGACGACGCCGCGTTCGGCTGCCGCGTCGACGTCGGTGGTGTCGTAGCCGACGCCGAAGTTCACAACGGCTCCGAGCTGCGGCAACCGTTCCATCAACGCAGCATCGACGCCGGTGCGGCCGGAGGTGACCACCGCAGAGATCGACGCACCGTGCTCGGACAGGAACTCGTCGCGATCGTCGCCCTCGGGCAGTTCCAGCGCGTCGTACTCGGTAACCAGGGTGTCCATCAACGACGGCTTCAGCGGTCCCACTCGGAGAACTCGACCGCCTCGTTGCGAATCGGATTGAGACACAGAGGTTTTCTGCGAGCTGACGGTGACCATGGTTCTCCTCGCGAGATGGTGGAGCGTGCGCGTTTCCTGTACGGTATGCCGCCCTTCGAATACCTGTCCAACACGGAAATAACATGGACCGATACCCAAACGGCATGAACGACGCGTCGCCGATGCAGCTCTGCCGGGGTCGTCATGCATCTTGCCTGGTCAGTCCAGCAATGCTGTGACTCGGACCGCAGTCAAGCCGTCGCTGTGACCCACAGAACTGGACGAAAAGTCGATTTCGTCCGGTTGACGGTGGCGATGACCCGCTCATACCGTGTGTCTACCGTCACAGATTCGGCTGCGACTTGCAGACGCGGATCCTTTTTCCCACTGGAGGCCACCATGAGCCCTGCACTCTTCGTGCAGCAGGGACGGACCCACCGTGTCGCCGCAATAGCCGTTGGCGCGCTGTCACTTTCACTTGTCGCGAGCGGATGCACCGTCGCCAACTCCAACAACGGCGGAGCCGCCCGCGCAGATACTCTTCGCATCGTTCTGCCGCAGGAGCCGCCGACCCTCGAAGCCTGCGACGTCTCGCTCACGTCGGTGGGTGTGGTGACGCGCTCGAACATCACCGAGCCACTCATGGAACGCAACCCCAGCACCGGCGATCTCGAGCCCAAGCTCGCCGACTCCTGGGAGCAGACCTCCGACACCGAATGGACGTTCACCATCCACCCCGGCGTGACGTTCAGCGACGGCAGTCCCTTCGAGGCCGAGGACGCCGCGTTCTCGATCGATCGCACCGTCAATTCCGAACTGGGCTGCAACGTCGAGGGGTACGTGTTCGGCGACGCGAACCTGGTGGTCACCGCAGTCGACCCGATGACGCTGACCGTGCAGTCGCCCGAGCCCGATCCCATTCTGCCGCTTCGGCTCTCGTTCGTGGAGATGGTGCCCCGCACCTCGAGCTACACCGAGCGGGTACGCGAGCCGATCGGAACGGGACCGTTCGCGATCGAGCGCTGGGATTACGGCCAGAAGCTCTCGCTGGTGCGCAACGAAACCTACTGGGGCCCGAAGCCCGAGTACGCCAGGGCCGAGTACCAGTGGCGCAGTGAGGGCAGCGTTCGCGCCTCGATGGTCACCAACGGTGAGGCCGAGATCGCCACCTCGGTCGGACCGGAGGACGGTGCAGGCGATCTGGGAGTCGCGTACCCCAACAACGAAACCACAGCGCTGCGCATCCAGGCCATGCAACCGCCCCTGGACGACATGCGCGTACGCCAGGCGATCAACTACGCCATCAATCGCGAGGGCATCGTCAAGGCACTGTTCCGTGAACTCGGTTCCCCTGCAGAACAATTGATCTCCGAGGGTGTCGTCGGCTTCAACGAGGACTTGACACCGTGGCCCTACGACATGGACCGGGCCCGCACGCTGATCGACGAGGCCCGCGCCGACGGCATACCCGTGGACACCGAAATTCGACTCATCGGGCGCACCGGACAGTTCCCCAAGATCAACGAAACAGTCGAGGTGATCCAGAACTCGCTGTCCAAGATCGGCATGAACGTCAAGATCGAAATGATGGATGCCGCCGGCACTGCCGAATACCAGGAACGTCCGTTTCCGGACGTCGGGCCCTACCTGCTGGTGATTCAGCACGGTAACCAGGCCGGCGACTCGGCCTTCACCGTCGACCAGTACTTCACCAGCGACGGATTCCAGAGCGCCTACGGCACAGCGGAATTCGACAGAGAGATCGCCGCGGCGGGCGCACTGACCGGAGAAGACAGGCAGGACGCGTACGCGCAGGTGTTCGCCGACGAACCGAAGGACATCATGCAGATGGCCTACATCGCGCACATGAACGGTGTGCTCGCCAAGGCGTCCTCGGTCGACTACACCCCCAACTCGGCCACGGTCGACGAAATGCATCTCGCCGCGATGACTCGCGCCGACACCGAGAGGCCCTGACATGTTCAGATTCCTGCGCCGACGGATCTACACCAGCCTGATCCCGCTGTTCGTCGTTCTGCTGGGCGTGTTCTTCCTCGCTCGGCTCACCGGCGACCCCACCAGCCTGTACCTGCCCGAGTCTGCAACCCAGGCCCAACGCGAGGCGTTCCGCGCCACCAACGGCTTCGACCAGCCGGTCCTGACGCAACTGATGGACTACTTCAAGGGCGTCGTTCAACTCGACTTCGGGCAGTCGCTGCGCACCGGCGAGGACGCGTCGGCGATGGCACTGCGCGCGTTCCCCGCGACGCTGCAGCTGGCGTTCGCGACGATGTTCCTCGCCATCCTCGGCGCTGTGATCATCGGATGCTGGGCTGCCTACCGACCGAATTCGCTGGCCGATCGCATCTCGAGCCTGCTGTCGATGACGGCCGCGTCCATCCCCGATTTCTGGTTCGCCATCATGGGTGTCTACGTCTTCGCCATCCTGTTCGGCTGGCTGCCCACCTCGGGCGTGGACAGCGGAATGCTCTCCTGGGTGCTGCCGATCGCCACCCTGCTCATTCGCCCTCTCGGCGTACTGACCCAGGTGGTGCGCGGCGCGATGGTCTCGGCGCTGTCGGCACCGTACGTTCGCCTCGCGAGAAGCAAAGGCGCAGGCGATCTTCGAGTCGTCACCCACCACGCTCTACGCAACGCCGCTGCACCGGCGCTCACGGTTGCCGGCGACCTGATGGTCGGGCTCGTCAACGGCGCGGTGGTCGTCGAGGCCATCTTCGGCTGGCCCGGCATCGGAAAGTTGATGATCGACGCCATCCTGCAGCGCGATTTCGCTGTTCTGCAGGCGGCCGTGTTGTTGACGGCGGTGAGCATATTCGTGCTCAACATCGTCATCGATGCCTGCTACGCACTGCTCGACGCCCGGGTTCGCGACAAGGTGAAGGTCTAGGTAAGAACATGTCACTCGACTTCGAAGCACCGAAAACATCCGAGCCCGAGGATGTTCCACCGTCGGTTCCGGTGGAAGCCCGCAAGGCGTCGGCCCCGCTGTGGAAGCTGCTGCTGCGCGACCGGGTCGCCACCGTCGCCGCCGCGATCCTGGTACTGGTCTTCCTCACCGCGATCTTCGGCCCGATGCTGGTCGGTGACGCCGCCACCGATCAGGATCTCGACCGCTCGAATCTGCCGCCGTTCACCCTCGACACCGGGTGGATGAACATCCTCGGCACGGATCCGCTGGGACGCAGCATGCTGGCCCGGCTGATCGTGGCCAGCAGAACCACACTCTCGGTGGCCGTTCCGGCCGTGATCCTCTCGGCGATCATCGGCTCGTTCATCGGGATGTGGGCCGGCTTCCATCGCGGCTGGCGTGAGACCGCGGCCATGCGCGTCGCCGACGTCATCCTCAGCTTCCCGTCCCTGCTGATGGCCGTCGTGGTGCTCTACGTCTTCTCGCCCAGTGCCGCGAACATCGTTCTGGTCCTCACTGTTACGCGCATTCCGATCTACCTACGTACCGCCCGCGCCGAGTCCGCCGAGCTGCAGAGTCGGTTGTTCGTCGACGCCGCCCGCACCTTCGGCGCGAAGAGCGGATCGGTGATCCGCCGGCATGTGGCCCCGATTCTGCTGCCGACCCTGCTCACAGTCGCCACCCTGGACTTCTGCTTCGTCATTCTCGCCGAATCGTCGTTGAGCTTCCTGGGCATCGGCATTCAGCCACCGGACGTCTCGTGGGGACTGATGGTCTCGCAGGGCCGCACCTACCTGCAGACCGCCTGGTGGCTCTCGTTCTTCCCCGGTCTGGCCATCGTGCTGACGACCGTCTCGGCCACCGTGCTCGCTGCCTGGGCGCGCATCGCCACCGACCCGGCGCAGCGGTGGCGACTCAACGTCCCCCGCTCCAAGCGCTCTCGCCTGCTCCCCGTACGAAAGGTCGTCTCATGAGCGCACCGGCAACCGCACCCCAGCGACCCGACACCGGCAGCGTCGCCCTCGACGTTCGCGGACTGACCGTCGATCTGCGGACGCCGTCGGGTGTCATTCGCGCCGTCGACAACGTCACCTTCACCGCCCGCCGCGGTGAAACCCTGGCTCTGCTGGGTGAATCCGGCTGTGGCAAGTCGATGACCGCCCAGGCCGTCGTCGGGTTGCTCGAACCGATCGCCGACATCACCGGCGGCTCGGTGGAGCTGGGCGACGTCGATCTGGTCACCGCCAAGACCAAGGTGCGACGCACCATCGCCGCCACCGAACTGGCCATCGTCTTCCAGGACGCACTGACAGCCCTCAACCCCGTCTACACCGTCGGAACCCAACTGGCCGAACCGTTTCGGATCCACCGGGGTATGTCCGCCAAGCAAGCACGCGCGGAAGCCATCGCGCTGATGACCCGAGTGGGAATTCCCGAGCCCGAATCACGCGCGGACTCGTACCCACACCAATTCTCCGGTGGCATGCGCCAACGCCTGCTGATCGCCATGGCCGTGGCCCTGAGTCCGTCGGTACTGCTGGCCGACGAACCCACCACCGCCCTCGACGTGACGGTCCAGGCCCAGATCATGGCTCTGCTCAAGGAATTGCGCACCGAACACGACATGGCCGTCGTCCTGATCACCCACGACCTCGCCCTGGTGGCCGAAGAGGCCGACCGGGTCGCCATCATGTACGCGGGCAACGTGGTCGAGACCGGACCGGTGTCCGAGGTGTTCGGTGAACCACGCCATCCGTACACGAAGGGACTGCTCGACTCGGTGCCGGTCCACGCCGTCCGCGGTGAGGATCTCAAGTCCATCGGCGGCACG
>NZ_NOZF01000022.1:0-24218 GCF_002258565.1 Rhodococcus sp. 05-2254-6 | reverse complement strand
GGAGATGTGAGCGTTCTGCTCTCGCATCTGCACGCCGATCACTGCCTCGACGTTCCCGGACTACTGGTGTGGCGTCGCTACCATCCCAGCCCGCCGGAGGGACGAGCGATCGTCTACGGACCCAAGGACACGGCGTTCCGGCTCGGAGTCGCCTCGGCCGAGTGCGGCGGGCAGATCGACGACATGTCCGACACCATCGACCTGCGTCGCTGGGTGGACGGACGCACAGTGGAGTTCGGCAAGCTGTCGATCCTCGCTCGGCAGGTGTTCCATCCCCCCGAGTCGTACGGCATGCGCGTCACCACGGCGGAAGGCCGCACTTTCGCCTACAGCGGAGACACCGGAATGTGTCAGGCAGTCCAGGATCTGGCGCACGGGGCCGACATGTTCCTGTGCGAGGCGTCGTGGACCGACAGTCCGGAACGGCCCGAGGGCGTGCACCTGTCCGGAACCGAGGCCGGCCGCATCGCTCGTGAGGCCGGGGTGGGGGAGCTGCTGCTCACCCATATTCCGCCGTGGACGTCCCGCGAGGACGTCATCGCCGAGGCCAAAGCGGAGTTCAGTGGACCGGTGCATGCCGTTCTCCCAGGGGACGTCTTCACCGTCTGAGGACGCGCTAGGCTTCGAGTCGTGTCCAGACGAGAAGACGGCAGGGCGGACGACGAGCTCCGCAACATCAAGATCACCCGCGGCTTCACCAGCCACCCGGCAGGGTCGGTGCTGGTCGAGTTCGGCAACACCAGGGTGATGTGCACGGCCAGCGTCGAGGAGGGCGTGCCGCGCTGGCGGAAGGGATCCGGCCTCGGTTGGCTCACCGCCGAGTACGCGATGCTCCCGGCCGCGACGCACACTCGCAACGGCCGTGAGTCCGTCAAGGGCAAGGTCGGCGGGCGTACCCAGGAAATTTCCCGCTTGGTCGGGCGTTCACTGCGTGCCTGCATCGATTTGGCCGCCATCGGCGAGAACACCATCGCCCTCGACTGCGACGTACTGCAGGCCGACGGCGGAACCAGAACTGCAGCTGTCACCGGAGCGTTCGTGGCTCTCAACGACGCCGTCACCTACCTGCGAGCAGCGGGACGCCTCGCCGATCCGCAGCCCATCTCGTGCATGATCGCCGCCGTCAGTGTCGGCGTCGTCGACGGCCGAGTGCGCCTCGATCTGCCCTACGAGGAAGATTCGCGCGCCGAGGTCGACATGAACGTCGTCGCCACCGACACCGGCACGCTGGTGGAGATCCAGGGAACCGGAGAGGGTGCGACCTTCCCTCGAACCACACTCGACAAGCTGCTCGACTCCGCATTCGTCGGCATCGAGAAGTTGTTCGAGGTGCAGAAGGAAGCACTGGCGTTGCCGTACCCCGGCGATCTGCCCGAGCCTGCGGCCGCGGAATCGAAGAAGAAGTTCGGTGGCTGACACCGAGCTGCTGGTAGCGAGCCGGAACGCGAAGAAGTTGCGTGAACTCCGGCGGGCTGGGATGGTAGCGACGCCACACCAGTAGTCCGGGAACGTCGAGGCAGTGATCGGCGTGCAGATGCGAGAGCAGAACGCTCACATCTCCCGGATCGGCGTAGCGCTGCAACGCCCCGAGGATGCCGGGACCGAAGTCGAGGACGACCGGCGCGGTCTCCTCTTCTTCCAACAAGTAGCCCGACGCGGGTGAATCGGGTCCGGACACACTGCCCGAACATCCCAGGACGGTAATTCGCATGAAAGCCATGCTGCCACGCCGAGCGCATCACTCGAAACGTTCGGGCAGTATTCACAGCGCGAGTCGGCGAAATTCACCGCCGAACTCAGGTGTGTCCGGAGTTACCTCGAACTACGAGGTGGGCCGATCGAGCGATTTCGCGCGCGCCCTCTCGGCTCGCGCGTCGGCGGACAGCAGTCGAGCGGCAACCACTCCGCCTACCGCGCCGAACAGATGCCCCTGCCAGGAGACGTTGGGCTCGCTCGGCAGCACGCCCCACAGTGCGCTGCCGTACAGCACGAACACCACGACTCCGATCGCCAGTTGACCGAGCTTGCGGGTGAAGAAGCCACGCACCAACAGGTATGCGATGAAACCGAAGATCAGGATCGACGCGCCGATCGTGTTCGTGTAGGAACCGGCGGTCAGCCAGGTACCGAACCCGCCGACCACCCAGATGATCCCGGTGGCAGCCAGACCACGCGTCAAACCGGAGAGCAACACCAGAAATCCGAGTACGACGATCGGCACGGTGTTCGCGATCAGATGCTGCCAGTCGTCGTGCAGCACGGGCGCGAACAGAATGCCCCACAAACCCTCGACCGATCGGGCCTGTATCCCGTTGCGTTCGAGCCTCGAACCGCTGGCCACATCGATGAACTCGATGACCCACAGCAACACGGTGAATGCTCCCACCAGAATGGCGGCCTGCATCCAGACCGGCCGCGCACGCTCGGCGGGACGGTTACTGATATCGCTCATGATCGTCTCCGGAACAGTTCCCTCCACGGTACCGGGCAGAGGTATCGCGCGAGCTGAGCTCAAGCTCCCGATCCACCGAACGCGGACGTGAAGATCTGGCGGTACGTGGGGATGCCGGCCACCGAGGTGGCGTCGAGCAGGGCCCGGGCGATGGCTCGCTCGACGACGATCGCCGCGGCCTCGGTGACCGCGGCCAGTACCGGGAGTTCCGCGGAGAACGCGGCGGGCACCGAGGACTCCGCGGTGACGGGTCTGGTGCCGGTCGACACTGCGAAGATCGTGTCGCCGTCGAGCGGCGAGTGTGCCGGTCGCACGGCCCGCGCCAACCCGTCGTGACCGGCGACGGCAATCCGCTTGCACGACGCGGACGACAACGCAGCATCGGTGGCGACGACACCGATCGTGGTGTTGAGCGCAGTGCCCTTCGGCTCGAGGGCGAGCGCGGACCACAGCTGGTTCACGTCGGGCTTGCGCATCCCGAACGCCGCGGGCCCGAGCGTGCCGACGCCCCACAGCAGGCCGGTACGCGGGTCGAACACCGCGCCCACCGGATTGGCGACCATCAGCGCCGCGACGGTGACCCCGTCCGCCGGACCGCCTTCGATCACCGTGCTCGCGGTACCGACACCGCCCTTGAGAACTCCGGCGCGGGCACCGACACCGGCCCCGACCGATCCCGTCGCGAAATCGGTTGCCGCTGCGGCCGCGGCGAGATAGCCGAATTCCGCCGTCGGCCGAGAAGCCCAGTCGCCGACCGGAAGATCGAAGATGACCGCGGCGGGGACGATCGGTACGACGTGATCGGGACTGCCCATCGGGATGCCCTGACCGTGCTCTTCGAGCCACCGCATGACACCGTCGGCCGCGGCGAGCCCGTAGGCACTGCCCGCGGTCAACAGGATCGCGTTGACGTGCTGCACGGAGTGGCTCGGATCGAGCAGATCGGTCTCGCGAGTCCCCGGCCCGCCGCCGCGAACATCGACGGCCGCCGTCGCACCACCCAGCGCACGCACGACGGTGCAGCCGGTGGCCGAACCGGAGCCCATCGCGGCGTCGTCGTCGAGTTCGTGATGATGACCGACCAGCAGACCGGCCACGTCGGTCAGGGAGTCCCGCGGTCCGGGAGTCTGGAATGCAGCGGTCACGCGTGCGTCCTAGGGGATGAGGACCTGTACGAGTGAATCCTGCATCCAGGTCAGCCAGTGGTAGACGTCGAGATGTGGAGCGCGAGGATCACCCTCGTCGAGAACGTCGGGTGTGTCCGCGCTGATCCCCAGCGTCGTGCCGAGCGCCAGCCTCACGTCGTTGAGGCCGGTCAGCCAAGCATCCGCTTGCTCCTGGGTCAGCACGATCTTGCCACCGGACTCGGGAAGCGTGGCCAGGATCATCGATCCGGCAGCCAACTTCTCGTCGATGATCTCGGGCTCGTGCAGTCCGCGCAGGGCACCGTTGAGGTCGGTCGAATCCTCCTCGTCGCGGCCGGGGTCGGCGCGGTGGAAGTCCGGCAACAGCCGCGCCAGTGCGGCATCCTCGGGCGGGCTGTTGTGCCCGGTGCGCAGACCGGTCAGCGCTGCGAGTTCGTCGGTGGGCGCAGCGGCGGAACGGTCGCGCAGCAATCCGAGAACCGAGCCGACAAGCGAACGGAGTACGGCGGCCTCACGAGCGTCGATCTCGGACTTGATCTTGACCCCGGACAGCGAATTCCGTCTCGTCCACGTGCGCACTGTTGCTGATGTCCTTCTCTGCCGAAGAGGTGATGAGCGGTTGACTACTTGTCCTGCTGCATGGTGGCCCACAGACCCGCCGCGTGCAGCCGTCGAACATCGTTCTCCATCGCGTCGCGCTCGCCGCTCGACACCACGGCCTTGCCTTCGGAGTGCACCTGCATCATCAGCTCGGTCGCCTTGGCCTTGCTGTAGCCGAAGAGCTTCTGGAAGACGTAGGTGACGTAGTGCATCAGGTTGACCGGGTCGTCCCACACGATGGTGACCCAGGGGGTGTCGTGAGATTCGTCGGCCGCAACGGCCTCGGTCTGGGCCGGGACCGCTTGCGGTGACGCAGCAACGACCTCATGTGCCGAGAGGCCGTCCACGGGCAGAAGCGAGCCGTCCACCGTCAACCAAGGCATGCCCAACAGGGTACGGCGTGTCGGGCCAGCGTCCCACGCTCGCCCCTTCGCTCGTAGTGTGGGCGAGGTGAGCAACGACGCGACCACAGATCACGCGAATCACAGCGACGGTGCCAGCACCGCGCTGCTGACCGATCAGTACGAATACACGATGCTCTCGGCCGCCCTGGCCAGCGGCTACGCCGATCGCATCTGCAGCTTCGAGGTCTTCGCGCGCAGGTTGCCCGGTGGCCGTCGATACGGAGTTCTGGCCGGCACCGGACGCATTCTCGACGCGATCGCGCGCTTCCGATTCGGGCCGGACGAGTTGCGGATCGTCGCCGAATTCCTCGACGTCGACACCGTCGAGTGGTTACGCAACTACCGGTTCACCGGCGACATCGACGGCTATCGAGAGGGAGAGCTGTACTTCCCCGGCTCACCTGTTCTGACCGTCCGCGGCACCTTCGCCGAGTGCGTGGTCCTCGAGACCGTTGTGCTCTCGATCCTCAATCACGACAGCGCCATCGCGTCCGCTGCAGCGCGGATGGTGGCGGCCGCGAAGTCCCGTCCGATCATCGAGATGGGGTCGCGTCGAACCCACGAGGAAGCCGCTGTCGCCGCATCACGCGCGGCATATCTCGCCGGATTCACCGCGACGTCCAATCTCGAAGCCGTTCGCCGGCACGGTGTTCCCGGCGCAGGCACCTCGGCCCACGCCTTCACCCTGCTGCACACCACAGCCGACGGCCCGGACGAACGGTCCGCATTCGCGGCTCAGGTGCGCGCGCTCGGTGTGGGCACCACACTGCTCGTCGATACCTACGACATCACCCAGGGCGTTGCCAACGCCATCGAGGTGGCCGGGCCCGAACTCGGCGGTGTGCGCATCGACTCCGGCGACCTCGGTGTGCTCGCCCGGCAGGTGCGCGACCAACTCGACGCCCTGGGTGCGCCGAAAACCAAGATCGTCGTCTCGGGTGACCTCGACGAATACGCCATCGCGGCATTGCGAGCCGAGCCGGTCGACTCCTACGGCGTCGGCACCTCGCTCGTCACCGGATCCGGTGCCCCGACGGCCGGCATGGTCTACAAACTCGTCACCGTCGACGGCATTCCCGTCGCCAAGCGCAGCAGTCACAAGGAGTCGCGCGGTGGCACCAAGGCGGCGCTGCGTACCGCGCGCCGCACCGGCACCGCAGTCGAGGAGATCGTGTACCCGTTCGACGCTCCCCCGACCGTCGACGACGATCTGACGGCGGAGACGTTGACCACGCCGTTGGTTCGCGGCGGCGAACGAGTCGCCGACCTACCGACGCTCGCCGACGGCCGCGACCTGCTGGCCAGGCGCCTCGTCAGCCTCCCGTGGGAGGGCCTGAAGCTGTCCCAGGGCGAGCCGGCGATACCCACCCGGTTCGTCGAGGGGTGAGAGCGGTGTCGGTACCGAACCGGGTGGGCGATCGGCAGTAGTCTGCTTCGGTGCCGTCGAAGACCGAGTTGCCAACCGTTCCCGCTCTCCTGCAGGTCGCGGTGCACTCGCTCGGCGGCAAGGAACGCAGCAATCAGCTGACGATGGCCTCGGCGGTGGCGCACTCCATCGACACCGGCGAACATCTGGCGGTGCAGGCGGGCACCGGAACCGGTAAGTCCCTCGCCTACCTCGTCCCGAGCATCAGGCACGCGGTGGAATCGGGCAAGACCGTCGTCGTCTCCACGGCCACCATCGCGCTGCAGCGGCAGCTGGTCGACCGCGATCTCCCCCGCCTGTCCGACGCCCTGACCGAGGCCGTCGGCCGTCGCCCCAAGTTCGCAATCCTGAAGGGCCGCAACAACTATCTGTGCATGAACAAGATCCACACCGGTGCCGCGCAAGAGGCACCGGATGCGGAACTGTTCGACCCTTTCGCTGTCTCGCGGATGGGACGCGAGGTGGTACGGCTGACGAAGTGGTCGTCCGAGACCGAAACCGGCGACCGCGACGACGTCGTGCCCGGAGTCAGCGATCAGGCCTGGCGTCAGGTCAGCGTCACCGCGCGTGAATGCCTGGGCAAATCCCGCTGCCCCGTCGGCGAGGACTGCTTCGCCGAGCGCGCCCGTACCGAGGCCGCCCAGGTCGACGTCGTCGTGACCAACCACGCCCTGCTCGCGATCGACGCGATCACCGGAATTCAGATCCTGCCCGAGCACGACGTCGTGGTCGTCGACGAGGCCCACGAATTGGTCGACCGGGTGACCGGCGTGGCCACCGAGGAACTGTCGGCCGCGACCGTCACCGCCGCGGCGCGTCGTAGCGCGAAGCTCATCGAGGAGGAGACGGTCGACCAGCTCGAGGGAGCTGCCGAGAACTGGGCCGCGATTCTGGACGAGCTGCCCCCGAGCCGGTGGCAGTCCCTACCCGACGGCGTCGGCCCCGCGCTCGCCTCCATTCGCGACGCGGCCTGGGCGGTACGGACCGCGATCGGTCCCAACAAGCAGGGCATGGCCACCAGTGACCCCGAGGCCGCCGCGGCTCGCAGCGCCGCGCTCGTGGCGGTCGACGAGGTCCACGACAGCGCGGTCCGTGTTCTCACGGCATTCGACGAACCCGATCCGGCCAAACGCAAGGACGTCGTCTGGCATGCCGTCGACGATTTCCGCGGCAACGTCAAACGCACCGTCCGCATTGCACCGCTGTCGGTGGGCGGGCTGCTGCGAGCGCGCCTGTTCGCCGAGTCCACCGTGGTCCTCACCTCCGCGACCTTGACCGTGGGCGGATCGTTCGACGGGTTGGCCGTCAACTGGGGCCTGCCTGCGGAGAAGCCGTCGCGCAGTGACACCGCGATGGCGTCGGGTGTGGAACCGCCGTCCGACACCGGGTCGATCAGGTGGAATTCGCTCGACGTCGGGTCGCCGTTCGACCACGCTCGGGCAGGGATCATGTACATCGCCAAGCATCTGTCGCCGCCCGGACGCGACGGCCTCTCCAGGTCCTACCTCGACGAGATCGAGTCGCTGGTCAGCGCCGCCGGTGGCCGCACACTCGGACTCTTTTCGTCCATGCGCGCCGCCAAGGCCGCCGCCGAGGAGATGCGGGAGCGCCTCGACACGCCGATCCTGTGCCAGGGCGACGACTCCACCGGTGCCCTGGTGCAGAAGTTCGCCGACGACGAGGCCACCTCCCTGTTCGGGACACTGTCACTGTGGCAGGGCGTCGACGTCCCGGGCCCGTCGCTGAGCCTGGTGATCCTGGACCGCATTCCGTTCCCGCGGCCCGACGATCCGCTGCTGGTGGCCAGGCAGCAGGCCGTCGAATCACGTGGCGGCAACGGCTTTCTCGCGGTCGCTGCCAACCATGCAGCCCTGCTGCTGGCGCAGGGCGTCGGTCGACTGCTCCGTAGCGTCGACGACAAAGGTGTTGTCGCCGTTCTCGATTCGCGCCTCGCGACCGCCCGCTACGGCGGCTACCTACGTGCCTCGCTGCCGCCGTTCTGGGAGACCTCGGACCCGGAGGTGGTCCGCAAGGCCCTCACCCGCCTGGCCGGAAAGTAGCTGCCCCTCAGGCAGTCGCCACCAAACCGAGCTCGGCATCCGAGGCCAGACCGCGGTGATGAGGAAGCACCCGCACCGTGTATCCCACCGTGCCGCTGTGCGGTAGCCGCGTCTCGCCCGCGTACACGTGCTCGCCGCCGTCGGTTCCCACGTGCGTCATGGCCGTCGTGCGAATGTCGGTGAGGTTCTCGTCCTCGTCGACGCGTCCCACGACCGCCTGCACCACGACGTCCGAGGCGTCCAGTCCACCGAGATCGACGTTCGCGCGCAGCGAGAGCTCCGCACCGATCACCGGTGTGTCCGGCAGACCTTCACTGTCGACGCGGGTGACTTTCACTGCGCCCCATGCCTGTTCGACGCGCCGGCGGTACGACGCGACGTCCGTGGCACCGCGGTGGTTCTCCGCCGAGGCCGCGCGGGCGGATTCGGCTGCGGGCGCGTAGTAGCCGAGTGTGTAGTCCTGAACCATTCTCGACGCCAGCACTTTCGGGCCCAGCTGCTCGAGGGTGTGCCGCACCATTTCGATCCAGCGGCTCGGCACGCCGTCGTCCCCGCGGTCGTAGAACTTCGGCAGCACTGCCTGTTCGAGCAGCTCGTAGAGCGCAGCGGCCTCCAGATCGTCACGGCGATTGTCGTCGGTGACGCCGTCGGCCGTCGGGATGGCCCAGCCGTTCTCCCCGTCGTACATCTCGTCCCACCACCCGTCGCGAATCGACAGGTTCAAGCCGCCGTTGAGCGCGGACTTCATGCCCGAGGTACCGCACGCTTCGAGCGGGCGCAGCGGATTGTTCAGCCACACATCGCATCCCCAGTACAGGAAGCGCGCCATGGACATGTCGTAGTCGGGCAGGAACACGATGCGGTGCCGTACGTCGGCCTGATCGGCGAACCTGACGATCTGCTGGATGAGCGCCTTTCCTCCGTCGTCGGCGGGGTGCGATTTGCCCGCGACCACCAGCTGGACCGGGCGAACCGGGTCCAGCAACATGGCGCGCAGTCGCTCGGGTTCGCGCAGCATGAGCGTCAGCCGCTTGTACGTCGGTACCCGTCGAGCAAACCCGACGGTGAGTACGTTGGGATCGAAAACGTTTGCTGTCCAACTGATCTCGGCCTCGGTGGAGCCACGTTCGAGCGCCGAGCGCCGCACCCGACGCCGCACCTCGTCCACCAGTTGCGCGCGAAGGGTGTTGCGCGTGGACCACACGCGGTCCGAGGACAGCTCCCCCTCCAGCGACCATTCCCGGGCAGACCACGTCGGAGCGTGAACGCCGTTGGTGACCGATCCGATCGGCACCTCGGAGGCGTCGAATCCCCGCCACAGGTCGTTGAACATCTCGCGGCTGACGATTCCGTGCAGCTTCGACACCCCGTTGGCGCGTTGGCCCAGGCGCAGCCCCATGTGCGCCATGTTGAACACCGAGGCGTCGCTCTCGCTGCCGAGGGCGAGGATTCGGTCCATCGGCAGACCCGGCAGCAGCGCCGACTCTGCGCCGCCGTCCGCACTTCCGAAGTAGTGCCGCACCAGATCGGCCGGAAACCGGTCGATTCCGGCGGGGACAGGGGTGTGAGTGGTGAAGACGGTGCCGGCTCGCACCGCGGCCAGCGCCGCGTCGAAGTCCAGGGTTCCCGAGGTGACGAGTTCGCGGATGCGTTCGACGCCCAGGAAGCCGGCGTGGCCCTCGTTCATGTGGAACACCTCGGGATCGGGCAGTCCGTGTGCACGGGTGTAGGCCCGGATCGCTCGAACTCCGCCGATACCGGCGAGTATCTCCTGCTTGATGCGGTGATCTTGGTCGCCGCCGTACAACCGGTCGGTGACTCCTCTGAGCTCGGGGTCGTTGTCGGCGATGTCGGAATCGAGCAGCAGCAGCGGGACGCGTCCCACCTGGGCGATCCACACCCGCGCTCGCAGAACCCGAGATCCGGGCATGGACACGTGGATCAGCACCGGAGAGTCGCCGTCGTCGGTGAGCAACCGCAGCGGCAGACCGTGCGGGTCGAGGGACGGATAGCGTTCGGCCTGCCAACCGTCGGCCGTCAGCGACTGCCGAAAGTATCCCGAGCGGTAGAGCAACCCGACACCGATCAACGGCAACCCCAGGTCGGAGGCCGCCTTGAGGTGGTCACCGGCCAGGATGCCGAGCCCGCCCGAGTAGTTCGGCAGCACCTCGGTGACGCCGAACTCCATCGAGAAATACCCGATGCCCGACGGCAGAGCACGTCCCTGGGCCAGCTCGTTCTGGTACCAGAGCGGACGGGCGAGGTAGTCGTGCAGATCCGCCTCGGCGGCGTCCAGCTCGGCCAGAAAGCGCTCGTCGGCCGCGAGTTCCTCGAGACGCGCCGGTGCGACGGCTCCCAGTACGGCCACGGGATCGCGCTCGAGTTCGGTCCACAACAGCGGATCGATGTGCTCGAACAGATCCTGCGTCGACGAGTGCCACGACCACCTGAGGTTTGTCGAGAGCTCGGCGAGGGCATTCAAGCGGGCGGGAAGATGGGCTCGGACGGTGAATCGGCGCAAAGCTTTCACAGAGTCGAACCCTACCCACGGACACCTGTGTCGATGGGCGGCTTGCACGAAATCTGCTCCACGGTGTCCGTCGCGGGCAGTATGCGTCGGCGCACGCGCCATCTGCATTGCTGCACTACGGTTGACGAGTAGAAGCACACCGAGATCGGTTCGATCAGAGGTTGCGCCCGCGCAGCCATACCTCTAGCGAAGAATGGAGTGTGAAGTGACAGGTCGACTTGGTATCGACAATGTCCTTCCAGATACGACGACCGGGAAGTACCCCGCGAAAGCGGTGGTGGGCGAGACGTTTCCAGTCTCCGCCGACGTCTGGCGCGAGGGTCACGACGCGGTGGCCGCGACACTGTCGGTGCGCGGGCCGGGAGGCAAACTCGAACGCATCCCGATGACACCGGGCCGCGAACCCGACACGTTCGACGCGGTGTTCGTCCCCTCTCGGCCGGGTTACTGGATCTGCCGCATCGAAGCGTGGAGCGATCCGATCAGCACCTGGCGCCATGCCGTCGAAGCCAAGCTCGGAGTGGGCCAGAGTGCCCACGAACTCGCGAACGATCTCGAGATCGGCGCACGGCTGTTCCTGCGGGCTGCCACCGGTGTTCCTGCCGAGAGCAGGCAGATGCTGGCCGATGTCGCCGCCGCGCTGCGCGACACCGACCGCCCGCTGCCTGCCCGGGTCTCCTCCGCGTTCGCATCGTCGGTCGCCGAGTTGCTGTTCGCACACCCCCTGCGCGAACTGGTGACTCGATCGCGCGCGGTGAACGTGTGGGTCGATCGCAATCTCGCACTCAACGGTGCCTGGTACGAGTTCTTCCCGCGGTCGACCGGGGGATGGAACGAGGACGGCTCTCCGCGGCACGGCACGTTCGCGACGTCGATCGAGCAGTTGCCCCGCATCGAGCGGATGGGATTCGACATCGTCTACCTGCCGCCGATCCACCCGATCGGCACCATCAACCGGAAGGGCCCGAACAACACGCTGACCCCGGGACCGGAGGACGTCGGGTCGCCGTGGGCCATCGGTTCCAAGGACGGCGGACACGACGCCATCCACCCCGAACTGGGCACCGAGGACGACTTCCGCGCGTTCGTCGCCGCTGCACACGAACACAACCTCGAAGTGGCACTCGATCTCGCCCTTCAGGCTGCTCCCGACCATCCCTGGGCTGCAACACATTCCGAGTGGTTCACCGTGCTGCCGGACGGCACGATCGCCTATGCCGAGAACCCTCCGAAGAAGTACCAGGACATCTACCCGGTCAACTTCGACAACGACCGACGCGGCATCTACGAAGAGGTGCTGCGCGTGGTCCGATACTGGATCTCGCTGGGAGTCAAGGTCTTCCGAGTCGACAACCCGCACACCAAGCCGCCGGACTTCTGGGAATGGCTCATCGCCGAGGTCAAGAAGACCGACCCGGACGTGCTGTTCCTCGCCGAGGCCTTCACCCGCCCGGTGCGCATGTACGGACTGGCGCAGCGCGGCTTCACGCAGTCGTACACGTACTTCACCTGGCGTACCGCGAAGTGGGAGCTGACCGAGTTCGCCGAGGAACATGCCCGACGCGCCGACGACGCGCGTCCGAACCTGTTCGTCAACACTCCGGACATCCTGCACGAGAGCCTGCAGCACGGCGGGCCCGGAATGTTCGCTCTCCGAGCAGCTCTCGCGGCGACGATGGCCCCCACCTGGGGCGTCTACTCCGGCTACGAGCTGTTCGAGCACCAAGCTGTGCGAGAGGGCAGCGAGGAGTACTTGGACTCGGAGAAGTACCAGTTGCGTCCACGCGACTTCGAGGGTGCGCTGGCCCGCGGCGAGTCGCTCGAGCCCTGGATCACCACGCTGAACGCAATCCGGCGTGCGCATCCGGCGCTGCAGCAGCTCCGCAACATCCACTTCCACACCATCGACAACGAGGCGCTGATCGGGTACTCCAAGTTCGACCCGCAGACCGGTGACTCGATCCTGGTGGTGATCAACCTCAATCCCTTCGGAGCCGAAGAAGGCACCATCCACCTGGACATGCCTGCCCTCGGCCACGACTGGCAGGACACCCTCACGATCAAGGACGAAGTGAGCGGAGTCCATTACGACTGGGGCCACACCAATTTCGTCCGGCTCGAGCCCTGGACGTCGGTGGCGCACATCTTCACGCTCCCCCACATCCCGTACCCGGCTCGTATCGAACTGGCCTACCGCGGCAACCGAAAGTGAGTGGATTCAACGTGACCGAGAATCCGACGACGCCCGAAGACACCGTCGCAGCCCCGTCCGACAACGATCTCGAACTCATCGCAGCGGGGCGGCACTACAACCCGCATTCCGTCCTCGGAGCCCACCCGGTGGCCGGTGGAACCGCGATCCGCGCCCTCAAACCCGATGCCGAGAAGGTCGTCGCCCGCGTCGGTGGCGTCGACCACGAACTGACCCACGTCGCCCACGGAGTCTTCTCGGCTCTGATTCCGTTCGAGGACCTCATCGACTACCGCCTCGTGGTGACCTGGCCCGGTGGACACGTCTCCGAATCTGCCGACGGATACCGGTTCCTGCCCACTCTCGGCGAACTCGATCTGCACTTGTTCGGCGAGGGCAGGCACGAGCGGCTGTGGGACATTCTCGGCGCGCACCAACAGTCG
The DNA here is from genome assembly GCF_002258565.1 of Rhodococcus sp. 05-2254-6. Lineage (NCBI taxonomy): Bacteria > Bacillati > Actinomycetota > Actinomycetes > Mycobacteriales > Nocardiaceae > Rhodococcus > Rhodococcus sp. 05-2254-6. Next base: position 10,967 of record NZ_NOZF01000022.1, on the reverse strand, counting down.
TACGCGACACCCGACGGCCCCGTCACCGGTATCTCGTTCGCGGTCTGGGCTCCCGCAGCCCAGGGTGTCACCCTCGTCGGCGATTTCGACGGCTGGACCGGTCGAAGCTGGCCGATGCGCGTGCTCGGCTCGACCGGCGTGTGGGAGCTCTTCGTACCCGACATCGCTCCGGGTGCGCTGTACAAGTTCCGCGTCCACGGTGCCGACGGTTCGGTCAAGGACAAGGCCGATCCGATGGCCTTCGCCACCGAGATCCCACCGTCGACGGCCTCGGTCGTCACCGCGTCCTCGTACACCTGGAACGACGAGTCCTGGCTCGACACCAGGGCAGGCATCGAGCCGACGCAGGCACCGATGAGCGTGTACGAGATCCACCTGGCGTCCTGGCGACCGGGCCTGGGGTACCGCGAACTGGCCGAGCAGTTGGCCGAGTACATCACCGAGACCGGCTTCACGCACGTGGAGTTGCTCCCGGTCGCCGAGCATCCGTTCGGCGGATCCTGGGGTTACCAGGTGACGTCGTACTACGCACCGACTTCGCGCTTCGGCAGCCCCGACGATTTCCGCTACTTCGTCGATCACCTGCACGGTGCCGGAATCGGCGTCATCGTCGACTGGGTGCCCGCCCACTTCCCCAAGGACGAATGGGCCCTGGCTCGGTTCGACGGCGGCCCGCTCTACGAGCACGGCGACCCGCAGCGTGGTGAGCAACTCGACTGGGGCACTTTGGTGTTCGACTTCGGCCGGCGCGAGGTGCGCAACTTCCTGGTCGCGAACGCGCTGTACTGGATCGACGAGTTCCACATCGACGGACTGCGCGTCGACGCCGTCGCGTCGATGCTGTACCTGGACTACTCCCGCCCCGAGGGCGGCTGGTCGCCGAACATCTACGGTGGCCGCGAGAACCTCGAGGCCGTGACCTTCCTGCAGGAGATGAACGCGACGGTGCACAAGAAGCACCGCGGTGTCGTCACCGTGGCCGAGGAATCGACGGCGTGGCCCGGCGTCACCCGGCCGACGAACGTCGGCGGACTCGGGTTCAACATGAAGTGGAACATGGGCTGGATGCACGACACTCTGGGCTTCCTCGGCCGAGATCCCATCCATCGCAGCTACCACCACCACGAGATCACCTTCTCTCTGGTCTATGCGTGGAGTGAGAACTACCTGCTCCCCATCAGCCACGACGAGGTGGTGCACGGCAAGGGAACGCTGTGGACTCGGATGCCCGGCGACGATTACGCCAAGGCAGCCGGCCTGCGCGGCATGCTCGCCTACATGTGGGCGCACCCCGGCAAGCAACTGCTGTTCATGGGACAGGAGTTCGGGCAGACCCGTGAGTGGTCCGAGGAACGCGGACTCGACTGGTATCAGATCGACGAAGAACCTCTGCACAACGGCGTCAAAACCCTTGTGTCCGATCTGAACTCGACGTACAGGTCCCACCCCGCACTGTGGACACTCGACACCTCGCCGAGTGGATACTCGTGGATCGACGCCAACGACACCGAGAACAACGTGCTGAGCTTTCTGCGGTACGGATCCGACGGTTCGGTCATCGCGTGTATTTTCAACTTCTCCGGTACCGAGCACGGCAGCTATCGTGTGGGACTACCGGAACCCGGCCGTTGGACAGAGATCCTCAACACCGACGCAACGGAGTACGGCGGCTCCGGTGTGGGCAACCTGGGTGAAGTGACGGCAACATCGCACTCGTGGCACGGTCGACCGGCATCAGGCCAGGTCGCCCTACCCGCCAACGGGGCGATCTGGATAAAACTGGAGCGATAGATGAGTGGCGGCCGCACACCCCGACTACTGGCCGCGGCCGCCACTGCAGGGCTGATTCTGTTGACCTCGTGCGCGCAGACCGTCAGCGGAAACGCCGTATCGATCTACGAGAACCCGTTCACCGTTGCCGGACTCCCGGTGACGAGCGGGCCCAGCGGGCCCCGGCCCGATGCCCCCGATTCGACCATCACCGTGGAGAACGCCGAGGGCACCGACTCGGACATCCTCGCCACGAACGCGATCGACGACATCCAGCAGTTCTGGGCCGAGCAGTACTCCAGCTTGTTCAAGGGCACGTTCACCCCGGTCTCGAAGGTCGTCTCGTGGGACGCGTCCGAGGACGAGGGATCGGGCATCAGATTCTGCGGAGACCGAACCGGCGGTATTCCCAACGCTGCCTACTGCACCCGTGACGACTCGATCGGCTGGGACAGGACCATCCTGCTACCGGCTCTGGTCGACGCGTTCGGACCGATGTCGGTAGTGATGGTCATCGCCCACGAATACGGCCATGCCATTCAGCACCAGTCGGGGCTCGTCGGCGACGACACCCCGACCATCGTTGCCGAGCAACAGGCCGACTGTTTCGCCGGTGCCTTCATCCGCCACGTCGCCGAGGGTGATGCGCCGCACTTCACCATCAACACCTCGGACGGACTGAACGGCGTCCTCGCCGCAACCGTCGCCGTGCGCGACGTGGATCCCAACGATCCGGAATCGGTACACGGCTCTGCCTTCGAGCGCGTCACCGCAGTGCAGATCGGCTTCACCGACGGTGCCGGGGCCTGCACGAGCATCGACGAGGCCGAGATCGACTCGCGTCGAGCATCGTTGCCGCAGAAATTCGACGATCCTGACGACTCGGGTGAACTACCGGTCACCGAGGACTCCCTCGACGCCTTCACTCGATCCTTCGAGCAGGTACTGCCCGTCGCAGATCCCCCGGCCGTCGACTACACCGGATCGGACGTCGGATGCGCCGACGCCGAAGCCACTGCGCCGGTGTCGTACTGCCCCTCGACCAACACCATCGGCGTCGACGTCGAGGGCCTGGCCGAAGTCGGCCAGCCCGAGACCCCGCAGCGCGGAGACATATTGCCGCTCAACGTCTCCGGTGACTACAGCGCCTACGTGCTGTTCGCCTCGCGCTACACCCTCGCGGTGCAGAAGGAAGCCGGCCAGACCCTCGACGACCCGCAGACCGCTCTGCGTTCGGCATGCCTGTCCGGGGTCATCACCTCGGCGATGAGCGCCGAGAACGGTGACACCGGCCTCGAAGTCTTTCTTTCCCCAGGCGATCTCGACGAAGCCGTGTCCGGACTGCTCAGCGACGGCCTCGCAGCCAGCGACGTCAACGGTACGACGCTGCCGTCGGGGTTCTCCCGAGTCGACGCGTTCCGTTCGGGAGTTCTCGGCGGCAAGGAACTGTGCGACGCGCGCTACAGCTGAGTCCTGCTGTCAGTACAGAGCGGACGCGAGCTTGCGCCGCGCGGAGACCACCAGCGGATCGGCCGAGTCGAACAGCTCGAACAGCTCGAGCAGTCGAGTGCGCAGTGCAGTGCGGTCGTCGCCTGCGCTGATCTTGATTCCGTCGATCAGACGAGCGAAGGCCTGCTCCGGTTGCTGACCGGCCATTTCGGCGTCCGCTGCATCGATCCGAGCCTGTACGTTTCCGGCGTCGGCGTCGGCGAGGGCAATCGCGTCCGGTGCCAGGTTCTGCACCCGTGCGAGGAACTTGACCTGACGCAGTGCGGCAACCGCCTCGGTGTTCTTCGGTTCGGCGTCGATGATCGCCTGGTAGGCGGCTTCTGCCTTGTCGAAATCGCCCTCGTCGATGGCTTCTTCGGCTGCAACGATCCGCGGATCCTCGATCTCGGGTTCCGGTTCGGCAGCAGCCGCCCCGGGAGGCCCGGTGAGCTTTCCTGCAGTCGCCTGCTCGACGGCTTGTAGCCACTGACGCAACTGCTCGTCCGACTGGGTGCCCTGGAAATCGGCGAGGGGCTGGCCCGCTGCGACGGCAACCACCGTCGGAATGGCCTGTACGCCGAAGGCCTGTGCGATCTGCGGATTGGAGTCCACGTCGACCCGCGCGAGCACCCACGTACCCGCGGCTTCCACGGCCAGCTGCCCGAGCTGACGCGTCAACGCCTGGGACTGCGGCGAACGCGCCGAACCCAGGTCGACGATCACCGGTACCTGCGTGGACCGCTGCAGCACCTCGGCCTCGAACGTCGCCGCGGTCACGTCCACGATCGGTGCCAGTCCTCCCGCGTCGCCTGCGGGTTCGGCTGCAGGTGCAGGTGCCGGACGGTCCTTGAGAACGGACAGGTCGACGGCACCGGCAATGGATGCGGGAACGACGGCTGACGGGCGGACGGGAGGACGGGAACCGGGTCGAGTCACGCCCTACAGTTTGTCACTAACGCGATGCGTCATCCACTGGCGGGCAGTCAGGAGAGAACCTTGGCATCGGCGGCGGATCGGCCGGTGCTCAGCTCGGCGAGACGGCCGGTGCGCGCGGCCCAGATCTCGAAGATCACGGTGCCGAAGGGGGGGAACGCCGCGACGAGAGCGAGCAAGGTCGCCTTGACGTCCCACTTGAGCTTGATCGCCGTCAACACGGCAACGGCCAGGTACACCACGAACACGCCGCCGTGGATCGGTCCGAAGATCTTCACGCCGATTTCGTTGCCGTCGGCGGGGATGTACTTGAACGCCATTCCGATCAGCAGTCCGAGCCAGGTGAACGCTTCGAGCACGGCGATGAAACGAAAACGTTTGGCCGTGCTGCTCAGGTCGAAGAAGTTGGTCATGCCAGCTATTGTGCCCGGTCTGCTACGACGGAGCGTAGTGGCTCTGGTCTCAGTTCTTCTCCAGAGCCACTACGAGTCCTACTGCTTCGGCACTCGAACGATGAGGGCGTCGCCCTGTCCACCGCCGCCGCACAGTGCGGCAGCGCCCACTCCGCCGCCGCGACGCTGCAGCTCGAGAGCCAGATGCAAGGCGATGCGAGCTCCCGACATGCCCAGGGGATGCCCGATCGAGATCGCTCCCCCGTTGACGTTGACGATCTCGGGATCGATGCCGAGTTCACGCGTCGACGCGATTCCGACCGCTGCGAACGCCTCGTTGATCTCCACGACGTCGAGGTCCTTCGGGTCGATGCCTTCCTTCTCGCACGCCTTGGCGATAGCGCGCGCAGGCTGCGACTGCAAGGTGGAGTCGGGACCGGCCACCACCCCGTGTGCACCGATCTCGGCGAGCCAGGTCAGACCGAGCGACTCCGCCTTCTCCTTGCTCATCACCACGACGGCGGCAGCACCGTCGGAAATCTGCGACGCGGATCCCGCAGTGACGGTGCCGGCCTTGTCGAAGGCGGGGCGAAGCTTGCCGAGGGAATCGACCGTGGTGTCGGCGCGAATGCCTTCGTCCGCGGTGAACTGGATCGGCTCACCCTTGCGCTGCGGGATCGAGACCGGGACGACCTCGTTGTCGAATACCCCGTTCTTCCACGCCGTGGCGGCTTTCTGGTGCGACGCGGCAGCGAAGGTGTCCTGCTCCTCGCGGCTGATCGCCTCGGAGCTCTGGTTCCGCTGCTCGGTCAACGCACCCATGGCCTGATCGGTGAAGATGTCGTACAGACCGTCGTAGGCGAGGTGATCACGCATGGTGACATCGCCGTACTTGAATCCGGCCCGCGACTTCTCGAGCATGTGCGGCGCCTGGGTCATCGACTCCTGACCGCCTGCGACGACGATCTCGAATTCACCCGCGCGAATGAGCTGGTCGGCCAGTGCGATGGCGTCGACTCCGGACAGGCAGACCTTGTTGATCGTCAGTGCGGGCACGGTCATCGGAATACCAGCGGCAACCGCAGCCTGCCGCGCCGGGATCTGACCGGCACCAGCGGTGAGAACCTGGCCCATGATGACGTAGTCGACCTGATCCGGCGCAACGCTGGCCTTGTCGAGGGCACCCTTGATGGCAATTCCGCCGAGATCCGATCCCGAGAAATCCTTGAGTGCGCCCGAAAAACGTCCCACGGGTGTGCGAGCGCCGGCGACGATGACTGTTGTGGTCACGATTTCCTCCGAAAGTATGAAGACGGCCTTGTCGAGATCAACGCTCCGACGCCCCCTACCGATACCGGCCGGGCGGAGCACCGAAACGCAGCTGGCGCTAACGTCATGGCCATGACCTCCAGCACGCAGTCTTACACGGGAGCCCCGCTGCGCTCCGATCTGGTGACGGCTATCGATCATGTGGGCGTCGCGGTGCCCGATCTCGACGCGGCCATCACCTGGTACACCGACCACCTCGGCATGGTTGCAGTGCACGAGGAGATCAACGAGGAGCAGGGCGTTCGCGAGGCGATGCTCTCCTTCCCCGGAGCCACCGAGAAGTCCGCTGCACTGCAGTTGCTCGCGCCGATCGACGAATCGTCCACCATCGCCAAGTTCATCGGCCGCAACGGCCCGGGACTGCAGCAGTTGGCCTACCGCGTCACCGACATCGAAGAGATCTCGACCGAGCTGCGCGCTCGCGGCGTTCGGTTGCTGTACGACGCCCCGCGCCGCGGCACCGCCGATTCTCGGATCAACTTCGTCCACCCCAAGGACGCCGGTGGCGTACTGATCGAATTGGTCGAACCCAACCCCGCCGGGCACTGATCGAACTCTGTGAACGAGCCGTATGGCTCTCTACTTGACTCACCGGTAAATTGACGGCCATGGCCATCGATCATGAGCGCACTTCCACGGTGCAACTTCCCTTTTCCATCGTTCGGAAGGGGTTCGATCGCGACGAAGTCACCAACTACTTCGAGCGGTTCGACGCCGAACTACGTTTGACGACCGCAGATCGTGATGCGGCCGCCGCGCAGGCTCGTGATCTGGCCAAGCAACTCGACGACGCTCGCGACGAGATCGACGAACTCCGCAAGGACATCGATCGCCTGTCGGTTCCGCCCACCACGGCGGAGGGGATGAGCGATCGCATCTCACGAATGCTGCGACTGGCCTCGGACGAGGCATCCGAGGTCCGCGCGAAGGCGCACTCGGAGTCCGAGGAGATGATTTCCGTTGCGCAGCAAGAGAGTGCCCGACTCCGCGGACGGCACGAGTCACTGGTGGCCGAACTCGAAGAGCGCCGAACGGCACTCGAAGCCGAACACCAGCAGACCATGGCTCAGGCGCGCACCGAGGCAGCTCGAGTAGTCGAGGCCGCGCAGGCCGAGCGCGACAAGTTGGCTGCCGAATCCGAGGCAAAGCGCGCCAAGGTTCAGGAAGACTTCGAGATCACGATGGCCGAGCGCCGCACCAAGGTTCTCACTGCTCTCGAGGAACTCGAAGCGTCGAGCAAGGCCGACGCTGCCCGCCGCATCGAGGAAGCGACCACCGAGGCTGCCCGACGGCTTCAGTCCGCGAGTGAGCAGGCCGAGCGTCGCATCGCGCACTCCAAAGAACTGGCCGAGGAGCTGCGGGTGCTCCGCAGTCGCGTACTGGCACAGCTGCTCGGAATTCGGGGCCAGCTCGATTCGGTTCCGGCGATGCTCGCCTCGGTCAATCGCGAGAGCGAACTGCTCGACAATCCCGACCCGACGGCCATCCTGAAGAAGGAAGAAGAGAAGGCAGCCGCGAAGGCCGAGGACGAGAAGGAATCGGCCGACTCGGCGTCCTGATTCAGCAGGTCCCGCGCCTGGCCTCCCCCGCTACGACCATCTGCGGGTGAGGCCTCGCGTGTTTCGGCCGGACCAACATCCGGTGTGCCAATGTCTGCGATTGTCGGCACCACCGAAATCGTCCGACGGCCACGCGACGATATGTGCGACGCCCGGCCGCACCTCGTGATCACAGCCAGGGCATCGATAGGTCTTCACGGCCTTGGCACCCGGAACCATCCGCGTCGTATACGTGTCACCGTCCGGACCGACCTCGACGCGGTTGCCGCCCAGCACGGAATCGGTAGCCGGAGCGAGATCACTCGGGCCGCTCCGATTCGGTCGGCGGGGTTGGTTACGACGAGGCACCCGTCCAGTGTAGAGAACGGGCCGATTCGTGCCGACCGCCGTCAGAAAAGACGGAACTCGGTGCTGTCGGTTCCCCGTAGGACGTCGTAGTCGAGTGTGAGACAACGAATGCCGCGGTCGGTGGCCAGTGTCTTCGCCTGAGGCTTGATGACCTGCGCAGCGAACACTCCACTGACCGGGGCCAGCAGCGGATCACGGTTGAGCAGCTCCAGATACCGAGTCAGCTGTTCGACACCGTCGATCTCACCACGTCGCTTGATCTCCACTGCCACCGTTCCGCCATCGGCGTTGCGGCACAGCAGATCCACCGGTCCGATGGCCGTCATGTATTCGCGTCGCACGAGCGTGTATCCGTCTCCCAAGGTGCTGACGTGCTCGGCCAACAACTCCTGAAGGTGAGCCTCCACACCGTCTTTCACCAAACCGGGATCGATACCCAACTCGTGACTCGAGTCGAGTTCGACGTCGTCGATGGTGATGCGAAGTTCCTCACCGGCCTTGTTGGTGACGATCCACTTGGTCGTCTCGTCCTCGGTGGTCTCGACCATCCAGCAGGGAGGAGACATCCAGTTGAGGGGCTTGTAGGCCCGGTCGTCCGCGTGCACGCTGACCGATCCGTCGGACTTGACGAGGAGCAGTCGGCGAGCGGACGGGAGGTGTGCGGTGAGGCGGCCGACGTAGTCGACTTGGCAACGAGCAATAACTAGACGCACTCGACCACCTTAAAGCAGGAGCCCCGATAGTCTGTGACGACCATGCCGCAATTGAGACGATCTGCCGCTCCGCTGGGCTCCCGACTGCTCGGCGACACCTCCGAATCACCTCGCCGACGGCGGGTCCGAATCCAGATCCTGCTGACCGTCTTCCTGATCCTGTCGAATCTGATCGGCGCGGTCATCGTCGGTGTGTTGATCAGCGTCGTGGTGCCCGGCCCGGACGTCCTCGATCCCGACAAGTACTGGTGGGTGAACTACATCGTCGTCCCGGTCTACGTGTTCGTGGCATTCGTCGTCGGTGCGGTGTGGGGCACCACGCACGCTCTGCGAAGTTTGCGGTGGGCAATCGAGGACCGGCAACCCAGCCGCGAAGAACAGGTCGCGACACTGGCGATGCCATGGCGACTGACGCGAATCCAAATTCTGCTCTGGATCGGAGCCTTGCTGCTGCTCACCACGATCGACGGCATCATCGACTCGGCGTCGATCCCGAAGGTGGCCTTCACCATCGCCGCCGGTGGCACAGTCGTCTGTGCCTTCAGCTATTTGCTCAGTGAATTCGCCCTTCGTCCCGCTGCAGCTCGGGCACTCGAAGCCGGCGATCCTCGACGGATTCGTATTGCCGGAGTCATGGGCCGCTCGATTCTCTCGTGGCTGCTGGGCACCGGCGTGCCGGTCAGCGGTTTGATGATCATCGCGATCTTCCGCTTCATCAATCCCGAAACGACAGCGACTCAGCTCGCCGTGTCCATCCTTTCCCTCGGTGGCATCACGATCGTGTTCGGCCTTGCGCTGACCGTGCTCGGAGGTTTCGCCACGACATCGCCCATCAACAATGTGCGCGCGGGGATGGCCGAGGTGGAGAAGGGCAACATGGATGTCCGTCTCGCTGTGTACGACGGCACCGAGCTCGGTGAACTGCAGAGCGGGTTCAACCGAATGGCCGACGGTGTGCGCGATCGGGAGAAGATCCGTGACCTGTTCGGCAGGCACGTGGGTCACGAGGTCGCCGAGAAAGCACTGCAATCCGACAGCGAACTCGGGGGCCAGGAACGCGATATCGCAGTGTTCTTCATCGACCTCGTGGGATCGACGGAGCTGGCGGCGTCTCGACCACCCACCGAAGTCGTTGATCTGCTCAATCGATTCTTCGCCGTGGTCGTCGACGAGGTCGACGAGCATGGCGGTTTCATCAATAAGTTCGAGGGCGATGCCGCGCTCGCTATCTTCGGAGCTCCCAACGAAATTGCCGACCACTGCGGCTCGGCGTTGGCCGCAGCACGAGCAATTGCCCGACGGCTGCTGGTCGAAGTGCCCGATTGCAGTGCCGCTGTGGGTGTCGCAGCGGGACGCGCAGTCGCCGGCAATGTCGGTGCGAAGTCCCGATTCGAATACACCGTGATCGGAGACCCGGTGAACGAGGCCGCCCGCCTCTCCGAGCTGGCGAAGAACGCTCCAGGGGCGATCCTGGCCTCCAAAACGGCAGTCGACGGTGCCGCAGACGAGGAATCCGGTCGCTGGGAATTCGGTGACTCGGTGACTCTTCGCGGACGCTCCGTCGAAACAGTCCTCGCGAATCCGAAAGATGTGAAAGTCACCGCCGACGAGCCTGTTGCCGTGCACGCCTGACCTGTATTGCAGGTCATCGCAGTTGCTGCCGCCTCGGCATCGCCCGCGAATGCGCGCGCGTTCGTCAGGTGCGCGGGAAATGGCGAGTGGTCGGGGCGCGATTCTGCGCGCGGATAGCGAACGCGCGCGCGTGTGTCGGGGCAAACGCTCCGGAGCAGTTCGGGGCAGCGGTGTGTGAGTCGAGGCGTCTGGGATGCCTGAGACAGCGCGCGGAGTGACGACGCGAGCCGGCACCCGGGTCCGGCCCCGGCTCGTCGCGAATGCGCGCGCGTTCGTCGGGTGCGCGGGAAATGGTGGCTGGTCGTGGCGCGATTGTGCGCGCGGATAGCGAACGCGCGCGCGTCTGCGCTCGTAGGAGCGGTCCGCAGTCCGCGGTCGCGTCGTCTGCCGGCACGAGGTCAGGCCCGGATTGTGGCGGGTGCGCGCGCGTTCGTCGGATGCTCGTGGGTGTGGTGATGGGTGGTTTCGAAATGCAGAATGGCCCTCGACCGTGGTCGGGGGCCATTCTGGGATGTTGTGTTCGGCGGTGTCCTACTCTCCCACACCCTGTCGAGTGCAGTACCATCGGCGCTGGAGGGCTTAGCTTCCGGGTTCGGAATGGGACCGGGCGTTTCCCCTCCGCTATGGCCGCCGTAACTCTGCGAAACAATGCAGATCACGAGCGAACCGTGTGTCCATCCCGATAGAGGGCTGGACGCGGATTCGTGTATTCGGTTGTGCTTGCTGAACAACTACTCGTGTGTTGTTTCAGATATTGCACAGTGGACGCGTAGCTTCTTTGTGGTAAGTCCTCGGCCTATTAG
>NZ_NOZF01000051.1:0-25023 GCF_002258565.1 Rhodococcus sp. 05-2254-6 | reverse complement strand
CGGGTCACCGCACCGCGGGGCACCACACGTCACAACAGACACTTGCGCCTCAAGTGAAGCAGATATTGCCGTCGACGCGTCTCGGGTGATCTTTCGTTAGTGAAACGATTGCGTTTCGTGACCGATTCGTTGCCGGATACATCGAAGCCGAGCGGCACCAACCGATCGCATTCGATCGAACCCGAACCGACCCGAGGATGGCACTACGTATTCAAACCGGACAGTTCGTCTTTCTCACGGATAACGATGAACAGGATCGCCGAGACAATGCTTCTCACAATCACCTCGTCGGTTTCACGAGGTGTCGAGGTGATTGTGAGAATTCTGCGAATCGAGTAACAATTCCCCGACCCGCATGGATAAAGACATTGTTCAGCCGTATAGTCGCTTCAGTTCGATCTGGACATCCCCGCATCATCCCCTGCATCATTGGAGAGCTTCAGCATGGCCAGAAAAGTCTATGTGCAACTAGTCGACGACATCGACGAAAAACCGATCGAATCCGGTGGCGAACACATAACCTATTCGGTCAACGGAGTCAGCTACGAAATCGACCTGAGCGACAAGAACGCGAAGGAATTTCACCGCAAGCTCGACTATTACATCGAGCACTCGACCAAGGTCGGTGGAAAGCGAACGAAGAAGTCGAGCACCCCGGCAACCGGTGCCAAGCGCGACGCCAATCAGACCAAAGCCATCAGAGAGTGGGCCAAGGCGAACGGCCACAACATCTCGGCGCGAGGCAGAATCCCCGCCGAGGTCGAGCAGGCATTCGACGCCGCTCACTGAACCACCACAGCCGAATCGGGCTCCGGTCCGACACTCGAAAGCCGATCCGGCGGTCTCGACACCGAAACACGAAAAAAGCGTCGCCCGAGGGCGACGTTTTTTTCATTGACCATCTTGGTGAAGCTTGTTACTCGGTGAAGCTTGCTTCTCGGTGGAGCTAAGGGGACTCGAACCCCTGACCCCCACACTGCCAGTGTGGTGCGCTACCAGCTGCGCCATAGCCCCGAGTTACTGCGTGCTCCCGCTCATGCGGTTGCTCGAACGAAGTTACACCATCGGTCGCAGCAGCAACAAATCACCTGGTGCGACCGGTACCGAAACCTCCACGACCGATCGCACCGACGCCCGAGATCAGTTGATCGACGCAAGCCATTCCGAGTCACCGAGCGCATCGACAACCTGACCGTCCACGAGGACCCCCGGCGTTCCCCGGGCACCCGACGCCGCCAGTGCGTCCCGTCCGGTGTTCGCATCCGCTACTGCTGCATCGCGCTGCGCACCGCTGGTGATGCATTCCGTTGCCAGCTCGCTCGCTCCCGCAGATCCGGCGAGTTCGGCGAGTTCGGCATCGGTTCGGTCGGAGTCACCGCCTTCTTCGGGGCGAAATTCCGGGTCGAACAACCCGGCGTGAAATGCCGAGTAGACCCGCGCGTTCTCGGTCGCTGCCACGCAGTGCGACGCCGCGACGGCACGCGTCGAATAGTCATTGGACGCCGACTGTGGATCCAGGAAATTGACCAGGTGGTAATTCACCGAGACGACACCGTCGTCGATTTTCTGAGCCAACTCCTGGCCGTGTTTCACTTCGAGGTCGCCGCAGAACGGGCACATCGGATCCTCGAAGACATCGATGACCCGCTGCGCTTCAGGACGCGACAGCTGCACCACACCGTCACCCGGCAACGACAATTCGACCGCCGGATTCTTGACCGTTCCGTAGCCGTCGTTGCGGGGAGCGTCGCTTCCGCTCTGCCACATGATCGCCACCACGATGACGATCACCACTACGACGAATGCGATGCCACCCAATACGTACGTCATCGTGTTGGAGGTTGCCTCGGGTGTGTGTTTCGTACTCGATATCTTCTTCTGGCTCACACAGCGAATACTACGGTTGCGTGCGTCAGGTGCTCTCGCGCCCGAGCGTGTCCGGAACTCGCGACCACCAGAGTCCGGCCAGGAGAAGCAGCGCTCCCGTCACGGCGAAAGCCGGACCGAACGAGACCTGCTCGACGATCATCCCGGCCACGATCGGGCCGATGACCGCACCGACATCGGAGGCCATCTGGAATGCAGCCAGCACGGGCCCTCCGCGCGCCTTCGATCCGATCACGTCGGCAACCGAGGCCTGCTGGGCGGGGCTCATCAGTCCCGATCCGATTCCGGCGATCAACGACACCACGAGAAACAGCACGGGATCGTGCACGTAGCCCATAACGACGGTTCCCAGGCCGCACACCGCCAACCCACCCACCATGAAGGGCTTGCGACCGCGCACATCGGACAGGCGACCGGCAGTGGTGAGCACCAGCGCATTTCCCACTGCGAACACGGTCAGCGCGATACCGACGAACACCTCGGATCGCTGCATCGCCTCGACGACGAACAACGGCACCAAGGCCACCCGAACACCGAACACTGCCCACCCGTTGGCGAAATTCGACGCCAGCGCGGCTTGATACGACGGAATCCGCAGGGCGGCGAGCAACGACATCGTGGGCGGTGCGGAGCCCTTCTCGGGCTTGACGAGGTCGGAATTGCCCAGGGTGAAATACACGACGGCCGCGGCGATCACGAGAGCCACGGCGTAGATGACGAACGGCACCCGCAGACCGAATCCGACGAGCGCGCCGCCGACGAGTGGACCGCCGATGGTTCCCAACAGGAAGGCGGTCGCATACAGGCCGGAGATGCGGCCACGACTGGTCGGAGGACTGATCCTGATCAGCAGTCCCAATGCCGACACCGAGAACATCGTCGAGCCGATGCCGCCGAGTCCGCGAAAGAGCAGCAGCTGCCAGTACGTCTGGGCCAGAGCGCACGCACCGGTGGACACCGCAACGATCAGCAGTCCGATCAGGTACACGGGCCGCTCGCCGAGCCGCTGCACCAGAGCGCCACTGGCAGGTGCGAACAGCAACCGCATGAGGGCGAATGCACTGATGACCGCCGACGCCGCGGTGTAGCCGACGCCGAATTCCCGGGCGAACTGTGGCAGAGCGGGCGCGACGATGCCGAATCCCAGCGCGATGACGAACGCCGCCGATACCAGAACCCAGATCTCCGGCGGGAGCTTGCCTCCGGGTTGGAACGCCGGCTCGGGCGTCGAACTGTCGTGATCGGGTGGAGGTGAGTCGGTCACGAGCTCTCGAGTGCGGACGACACCAGTTCACGTGCTGCGGCTTGAACCCGGGCCAGATGCTCCTCGCCCTGGAACGACTCCGCGTAGATCTTGTACACGTCCTCGGTTCCGGACGGGCGCGCAGCGAACCAGGCGCTCTCCGTCGTCACCTTCAGTCCACCGAGGGCAGCTCCGTTACCCGGCGCCTCGGTCAGCGTGGCTGTGATCGGTTCCCCGGCAAGCTCGGTGGCGGTGATCTGGCTCGGTGAGAGCTTGGTGAGAACGGCCTTCTGCTCGCGGGTGGCCGGAGCGTCGACGCGGGCATACGTCGGATTGCCGAACTTCGCGGTGAACTCGCCGTAGCGCTGAGACGGCGTGGACCCGGTGACGGCGGTGATCTCGGACGCCAGCAGCGCGAGGATGATGCCGTCCTTGTCGGTGGTCCAGACTCGGCCGTTGCGTCGGAGGAACGACGCGCCTGCGCTTTCCTCGCCGCCGAAACCGAGCTCACCGGCAAGCAGACCTGGAACGAACCACTTGAACCCGACCGGCACCTCGAGGAGTCGACGACCGAGACCTCCGACGACCCGGTCGATCATCGACGAGCTCACCAACGTCTTGCCCACTGCCGCCGTGGGTGACCAATCGGGTCGGTGCGTGAACAGGTAGTCGATGGCGACGGCGAGGAAGTGGTTGGGATTCATCAGGCCACCGTCGGGAGTGACGATGCCGTGCCGATCGGAGTCGGCGTCGTTTCCCGTCGAGATGTCGAAGCGATCGCGGGCAGCGATGAGCGACGCCATCGCGTTCGGCGACGAGCAATCCATCCTGATCTTGCCGTCGGTGTCGAGAGTCATGAAGCGGAATGTGCCGTCCACCAACGGGTTCACCACGGTCAGGTCCAGATTGTGCCGCTCGGCGATGGCATCCCAGTAATCGACACTCGCACCGCCCAACGGATCTGCTCCGATGCGCACCCCGACCGCACGAACAGCGTCGAGATCCAGCACGTTCGGCAGGTCGTCGACGTAGGTGCCGAGGAAGTCGTAGCGCGAGACGCTGCCCGCGAACGCCTGCGCGAGAGTCACCCGCTTGATACCCGAAATGCCATCGCGCAGAAGCTCGTTCGCACGAGCGGCAATGACCGACGTGGCATCACTGTCGGCCGGACCGCCGTGCGGAGGGTTGTACTTGAAGCCGCCGTCCCGGGGCGGGTTGTGCGACGGCGTCACCACGATGCCGTCGGCCTTCGCCGACGGGCCGGATTCGTTGTACCGAAGGATGGCGTGACTGACGGCGGGAGTCGGCGTGTATCGATCCCCCGAATCGACCAGGACGTCGACGTCGTTGGCTGCCAACACTTCCAGAGCCGTCGTCCAGGCGGGTTCGGACAACGCGTGGGTGTCCCGGCCGATGAACAACGGCCCGGTGATGCCTTGTGCCGCGCGGTACTCCACGATCGCCTGCGTCGTCGCCACGATGTGTGCCTCGTTGAACGCCGAATCCAAGCTGGACCCTCGATGTCCCGATGTGCCGAACACCACCTGCTGACTGGGTTCCGACACGTCGGGAACCCGCGAGTAGTACGCCGTCACGAGCTGCGAAAGATCGACCAGATCCTCCGGCAGTGCAGTGGTTCCAGCTCTCTCGTGCGCCACGATGCGCCTCCTCGTTGATCGACGAACCGAAATCCTCGACCAACCCTAGCGCCGCTGCCCCACCCGCGAGCTACTTGCCGGCTCGTTTCGGCGGCCGTGGGAGGAAATAGCTGGTCCGCTGCTGGTATTCGCGATACCCCGGACGCTTTTCCATGCTGCGCTCGAGCAACCGCGCACCGGTGGCGAACACCAGGAAGTACGTCATCGCGATGGGCGACAGAAACGTGAACACTCCGGGCCACGCCGACGCCGAGACGAGAAACAGTCCCCACCAGACCGCCGAATCGCCGAAGTAGTTGGGGTGCCGCGTCCACGACCACAGACCACGATCCATGATCTTGCCCTTGTTCGACGCGTCGGCCTTGAAGGCCGTCAACTGCGCATCGCCCACTGCCTCGAACGTCCATCCGAGAATCCACACCAGTACACCGAGTACGACCACCGGCAGAACGGATCCGTGGGCGACCGCTGATACCTGCAGCGGCAGGGACACGAACCACAATGCAATCGCCTGCGTCAGGTAGATCTTCCGCAGCGCGTACAGGGTTTCGTTACCGGTGGCCTTGGCGAGCAGTTCGGTGTAGCGCGGATCCTCACCGTGCCCGCGCGAGCGCCGAAAGACGTGCACTGCAAGTCGAAGTCCCCACACAGCGACGAGGACGAGCAGAAGTATTCGACGCCACAGTTCGCCTGTTCCGGTCGCAGCCGAGATCAGCGCGATCAGAACGAACCCGCCGCCCCACGTCACGTCCACGACGTTGTGGCGTCCGATGCGCGCGCCGATGAGGGCGGTGACGATCATCAGAAGGGCGGTGCCGCCGAGGCTCGCCAGCGATACGGTGAGGAAATCTGACCAGTTCACCGTGGGCACACCCACACCGGCCGCACCGGTTCCATGTCGGACGGTCCGTTCTCGGACCGAACCGCCAGAATCTGGTCGACGCCCATCCGGTTGTCCCGGAACGCCATTCCGCCGCCGATCAGGTACAGCCGCCACACGCGAGCGACCTCTTCCCCGACCATCGCCACCACATCTTCGAAGCGCGCCTCGAAGCGTTCCGTCCAGACGTCGACGGTCCGCACGTAGTGCTCCCGAAGGGCATGGACGTCGCGAACCTCCAGTCCTGCCTCCTCGATCATCGCGACGGTCCGCCCAACCGGGCGCATGTACATGTCCGGCGCTATGAACGATTCGATGAATGCTCCGCCGCCGGGGTTGTCCCCTTCTCTTCGCGACATCTGCTGAATCAGCACGCGTCCACCCGGCTTGACGTTCGAGTGCAGTGCGGCGGTGTAGGTGGGGTAATTGGCCTCCCCCACATGCTCACCCATCTCGATCGACGCCACCGCGTCGAAGGGCCCGTCCGGAATCTCTCGATAGTCCTGAATTCGAATCTCGACGTTGTCCTGCAGTCCTCGGTCGGCGATTCGCGTGTCGATGAAGGCTTTCTGTTCGCGCGAGATGGTCACTCCGACGACCTGCGCTCCGTACTCCTGAGCGGCGTGCAGGCTCAGGGACCCCCAGCCGCAGCCGACGTCGAGAAAGCGTTGCCCTGCACGCTTGTCGAGGCCGATCTTTCGACAGACGAGGTCGAGTTTGTCGCGCTGGGCATCGTCGAGGGTGTACTCCGGCGAATCCGAGGTCCAGTAGGCCGACGAGTACGCCATATGCGAATCGAGCACCAATTCGTAGAAGTCGTTCGACAGGTCGTAATGGTGGCTGATCGCAGCGCGGTCACGGAGCATCGAATGCAACCGACCCTTCACCGAGGCCTGCGACACGGGCGGAGGTAGTGGGCGACCGAACACTCCGAGGTCCTTGGCCAGTTTCGCCAACCGCACCAGCGACGCCGGCCCCGGTCGGATCGCCGACAGTCGGCGCGCACGCACCACTCCCCAGACGTGATCCAGGGCCGCGGCGAGATCACCGTCGACGTCCAGCTCCCCGGTGACGTATGCCTGCGCAGCGCCGAGTTCGCCCGGGCTCCACAGCAATCGACGAAGGGCGCTCGGGCTCCGCAACAGCACTCGCGGTGCCGACGCATCTCCTGCAACGGATCCGTCCCACGCCTGCAGCCGAACGGGAAGCGGACCACCCACCAGGGGTTCGATCAATTCGGCAATCCGATGTGCAACACCGACACTGCGATCGGTCCGGTCCACGGAAAGTGTCGAGGCGGTCATCGGTTGTCCCTTCGGTCGAGCACGATCTGCTGAACATCGAGGTACCCGGATCGAAATCCGGCCTCCGAGTAGCACAGGTAGAAGTGCCACATTCGCGCGAACACCTCGTCGAAACCGAGCTCCTCGGCCTCGCTGCGGTATTCACGGAAACGCCTGTCCCACTGAGCGAGGGTGCGCGCGTAGTGATCGCCCATCGACAGACGCTCGCGAACCCTGAGCGAGGTGCTCTGCTCGGTCACCTCCTCGATGGCCCGCACGGACGGCAGGAACCCGCCGGGAAATATGTACTTGTGTACCCAGGTGTACGTGTTTCGGGTGGCCAGCATTCGGTCGTGCGGCATCGTGATGGCCTGAAGAGCAACCCGCCCACCCGGCGCGAGCAGCGCGTCGATCGTCTCGAAGTACGTCGCCCAGTACTGATGCCCGACGGCCTCGATCATCTCGACCGACACGATCGCGTCGTACTCGCCGTCGACCAAGCGGTAGTCGAGGAGATCGATCTGGATCCGGTCTCCGTAACCGGCAGCGGCACAGCGCTTACGCGCCAATTCCTGCTGTTCGGTCGACAAGGTCACCGACCGGACCGTCGCACCACGAGCTGCCGCACGGATTGCCAGCTCACCCCATCCGGTACCGATCTCGAGCACCCTGGTTCCCTCGCCGACGCCCGCCCGGTCGAGTAGCCGGTCGATCTTGCGACGCTGGGCGTCGGCGAGTTCCTCACTGTCGTCGTCGTTTCCCGATTCGGCGAACAACGCACTCGAGTAGGTCATCGTCTCGTCGAGGAAGAGCTCGAAGAGGTCGTTCGACAGGTCGTAGTGGCGCGAGATGTTCGATCGCGTGTTCGTGGTCGTATTCCGCTCGCTCCGTGGAGGTTTGGGGACATAGATCCCTCGGAGGCGCTGCAGGGACTTCGGAATCAGGGACGCCATGCGCCGGGCGAAGACCTCGAGCACAGCAGTGAGGTCCTCGGCCTCCCAGTCTCCGGCCATGTATGCCTCACCGAATCCGATGAGTCCGCTGTCGCCGACCCGTACTGCGAAGTCGTGTGGTCGACGGACGGTCATCAACGGTGCATCGGCCGAGCCTGCCCCGATCACCTCACCGTCGGGCATCGCGACCCGAACCTGCAAACGCGCGACCGCGCGGCGAAAGAGGAAATCGGCGACGGGTGCGGCAGCCGCAACCTTGGCGCCACCGGGGACATGGGCGATCTGAGGCCACACCCGTGGATCCACCGATGGACGCGGACCGACGGCGGAAGCACCGTACGGGTTCGACACAGAATCGGCCTTCGACACAGAAGTCATCTGCGGGCCCCTTCCTTCTGGAATTCTCGCGCCCCGGGAGGGGCAGGTTTCTGCACGATCTTCAGACCCCGAGCCCAGAGCCGAATGCCCTGCCAGCGGATCTGTATCACCACACGCAGCGGCGCACAGGGGATCTCGAGTGCGGTGCGAAGAATCGACCGCGTCGTCACCTCTCGTCGACGGCCGTCCACGGTCGCCACGAACGGCGGCTGACCGGGCCGCTCGAGGACGATCGACAGCCGGAGTGCCGCGTCCGGCTCGGGTAGCCGCATGGAGTATTCGCCGTCGACGTCGTTGAACGGCGAGACGTAGAACTCCTTGGAGGTGCGGGCCGCGCCGCGATGGTCGGTGTGCAGCAGATACCGGTATCGCTCGCCGTAGGTGTTATGGACCTCCGCCACCACGCAGCGGAGGTCTCCGTCGCGATCGTGACACCAGTACACACTCAGTGGGTTGAACGTGTGCCCGAACACCCGCGCGCTGGCCAACATCGTGATCCGTCCGCCGCCCAGGTCGATACCGTTCTCCGCCAGGAACCCGTCGACGTTCTCTCGAATGGTGGCGTCGGGGTCACCGAGATGGTCACGGGCGTCGAACGAGGCCAGCGGCCGCAGCATCCGGGGCAATTCGGGGAGTGCGTCGAGGTCGACGAGCCAGCTGTAGCTCTTGTACGAGAACGTGTTTCGGATCGGCGCGCGTCGAACGTGGTCGATTCGAGTGCGATACAACGCCGCCCCGTGTGCGCGGGTGCTCGGCAGAACAGATGTCAGAGCCACGTGGCCCCCACCCGTTGTGCGGCGCGCGCTCCCGACAACGCACCGTCCTCGTGGAATCCCCAGCCGTGGTACGCACCGGCGAAGGCGACTGTGTCGGTATCCAATTCAGGAAGTCGACGCTGCGCTGCAACCGATTCGGGGGTGTATTGCGGGTGTTCGTAGGTCATCTCGTCGAGTACCGCATTCGGGTCGATGCGATCCGCTCCGCCGAGGGTGACCAGCATCCTGCGATCGGTGTCGCCCAGACGCTGCAACCTGGTCAGGTCGTAGCTGACGAGC
This sequence comes from Rhodococcus sp. 05-2254-6, assembly GCF_002258565.1. NCBI lineage: Bacteria > Bacillati > Actinomycetota > Actinomycetes > Mycobacteriales > Nocardiaceae > Rhodococcus > Rhodococcus sp. 05-2254-6. The sequence continues at coordinate 15,686 of NZ_NOZF01000051.1, read as the reverse complement.
ACCCGGTCGGGTTTGGCGGCGCAGGACGGCAGGTGGTAGTTCCACGACGCCCGAGCCCTCGCGTTCTTCGGCAACACCGACGAGTCGGTGTGCAGTTGCGTGTGATTGGTCGAGTACGGCATCGCGCCCAGGATGCTGTGCTCGAGAGCCGTCGGTTCTGCGAGCATCTTCAGCGCGGCACCGGGATGCACGGCGATCACGGCCGCGTCGAACGTGCGCAGGCGGTCGTGGCCGTCACGGATCTCCACGGAGTCCTCGGACCTGTACACCGCGCGCACCGGGGTATCGAGCATCACCTCGTCGATGTGCTTCGCAACCCGGCGAACGTATTCGATGGACCCGCCGGTGACGGTGCGCCAGGTGGGAGATCCTGTGACGGTGAGCATTCCGTGGTGGCGGAGAAAAGTGAACAGGTAGCGAGCCGGGTAGGCGAGAGCAGTGTCCGGATCGCACGACCACACCGCAGACACCAACGGCGTCATGAAGTGGGATTCGAAGTACGCGGAGAACGAATGATCTGCGAGGAACTGCGCGAGGGTCGTCTCGGACTCCACCGTTTCGGCACTGTCCAGCAGTTCGTTGGCCAGGCGATGAAAACGCTTGACATCGAGCAACATCGAGACGAATCGTGGCTTGAACATCGCGGTGCGCTGCGCGAGGATCCCGCGCATGCCCTGGCCGCCCGAGTACTCGAGTCCGCACCCGTCGCAGCGCACGGACATGCTCATGTCCGAGTCCTGCGTCGGCACGTTCAGTTCGTCGAACAGGCGCAGCAGAGTCGGATAGGTCCGGTCGTTGTGCACGATGAACCCGGTGTCGACGCCGACAGGACCGTCGGGGCCGTCCACGTAATGGGTGTCCGCGTGCCCACCGAGCCGAGAGTCCGCCTCGTACAACGTCACCGACGAGTTCTTCGACAGCGCATACGCGGCCGTCAGTCCGGCGATACCGCTCCCGACCACCGCGATGCGACGGCGCGTCACGACGGTGTGCCCATGCAGTCGGCCCGCGCATCGTCGGCGATACCGAGAACGAAGTCACGCGCCGCCCGCGACCAGACCCGCGGATTGCGCAGCATGAAGTGCCCACCCGGAACGGAGAGATAGCGGGCGTCCGCCCCTCGGGATGCTGCTCGCTCGGTCGCCCGGCGCGAGGTTCGAGGATCGGTCCACTTGTCGGCCGTCCCGTGTACGACGAGCAACGCATGCTGCAAGCCGAATCCGTCGGCCTCCGTACCCTCCGGCCACCACGGAGCCAGCGCGACGACACCCACGACGAAAGGGTCGTCGATCAGAGCAGCAGCAGTGCGGCCACCCATCGAATGGCCGACTACCACCACATGAACGTCGGGGTACTCGGCGTGTATGCGATCGAGCGCCCACCGCGCATCCTCGACCGGAGACCGCTGGGGGGCGTTCCAACCACGAAACCGATACTGCAGCTGTTGGACCGAAATGCCGCGTGCCCGGCCCGCGCGACGAAGCATCCAGGTGAACGGCCACATGCGCAGACCGGCCAGGTGCCACGGCCTACTGCGCGCCCGGCTCACGTCCTTGCCGCCGCCGAGGACCAACACGACCAGTGCAGGCTCGGAGACTCTTTTCCCGGTCCGCAGAACTGGAGTCGGCTCGTTGCTCATGACCACTATTCGGCACTGCGGCCGCTTCGGGTGGGATGGGTCGAGTCGAGTCGATTGTGACCTGGCCGACAGAGAAAGAAGACCGGGCCGAGAGTGTGTCTCTCGGCCCGGTCTTCTGCGGTGGAGCTGCCGGGAATCGAACCCGGGTCCTCTGCTGCATTGCCAGGGCTTCTCCGTGTGCAGTCCGCTATGCCTCTACTTGGATCTCCCGATCTCGCGAACAAGTCAGGATGACGATCCCAGCCACTGTTTGATGTTCCTCATCATCCCGCGGCCGGATGAATCGGTAAGCCCTCTAGCTGATGCCAGTACCCGGACCGAGGGCAAGCCCGGACTGACAGACACGCAGTCGCTACTTAGGCAGCGAGTGCGTAGTCGCGCTGATTGGAATCGGCGCTTATAAGGTTGCGATGACGCTTACGGTGGTCTCTCGCCTGCACCGACACGCTTCCCCTGACTCAACATACAAAGTCGAAACCGTTCAGCCCCGTATGTTCCCGAACACCGTGTCCGGGCTGTTCAGTGTAACGCCTCTCCCGAGCACATTCATTCCATTAACGGCCGACCCGGCGATCCGTCGTGTTCGACGCGGCATCTTCGTCCACTCGTTGCACGACCGTGCGCAACATTCGACGTGTCATGAGCAGGCGTGCCGGCAGCGAGGCGTACCAGACAGCCCGACCGGCAAGACCGCGAGGAAAGAACACCAGCCGCTGCTCGATCGTCGGCTGCTTCGCCGTGCCGCCGACCGTCAGATCCAGCCACGCCTCTCCGGGTAGACGAGTCGAGGACTTGAGCCGAGTGGTGTGTTCGGTGCCCGACGCGGATGCGTCGGGTCCGGTGACGTCGCGACGCCAACCGGTGAGAACGTCGGCGTCGGCCAATCGTTCGAGAGCGGGCCTGATCGCGGTCGACGGTGCCGAGCTTCGGGCGACCCGGGTGTCGGTGTAGACGACCTCTCCTGCCCACGTCGGATCCGAGGGCAACGGATCCGACGGTGCCGCGGTACCGGTGGCGTCGGTCCACCGCGTCTCGACCTCGCCGTCGTCGATCTTGCGCAGTGCCAATCTCACGGAGTCGCGGTAGCCGGTCAGGCCGCCGTCCGGACGCGGTACGACGGCGTCGATGTCCATCTCGTGGCCCACGGCGTCGTACTGCAGAGATTCGATGAGCGGCATCGCCAGGCCGCGCGGAATGGGAGTCACCAAACCGATCCAGTGGCCGGCCAGTCGAGGAGTCAACACCGGGAGAACGATGATCCGACGCTGCCGCAGACCCGCGACGTCGGCGTAGATGTTCATCATCTCGCCGTACTGCATGACGTCGGGTCCGCCGATGTCGAATGTCCTGGATTCGGTGATCGGCGCACTCGCGGCCCCGATCAAGTAGTGCAACACGTCGCGAACGGCGATGGGCTGGATGCGGTTGTGTACCCACCGCGGTGTGGTCATCACCGGTAGCCGATTGGTGAGGTGCCGGATCATCTCGAACGACGCCGAACCGGATCCGATCACGACGCCTGCCTGCAGCACGATCGTCGGCACACCCGAGTCGATCAGTATGCGTCCTACTTCGGCTCTCGACTTCAGGTGTGGTGAGAGCTCACCGGTCGGTGGATGCAGCCCGCCGAGGTAGACGATGCGGCCGACGCCGCACTCGGCAGCGACAGCCGCGACGTTCTCGGCGCTGTCGCGCTCGGTATCGGCGAAGTCGGAGTGGCCTGCGGTGCCCATGGAGTGCACCAGGTAATACATGATGTCGACACCGGTCAAGGCTTCTTTCAGCGACTCGCGATCGCTGAGATCCCCCTGGACGATCTCGACGTTCGCCGCCCACGGCACGTTGTCGAGCTTGCTGGGGGTACGAGCGAGCACCCGCACCCGATAGCCGTCGTCGAGCAGGCGCGGTGCCAGACGCCCGCCCAGGTATCCCGTGGCACCGGTGACGAGTACGCGGGGAGGCTGTCCGTCGACCTGGGCCGCGGGGATGTCGGACGACGAATCGGAAGCTGTCATAACCGGGGTCATTACCCGTCTGCGAGCATGTTCAACCCGCGAGCGCGATCATGGCGATGGCACCGAGCGCCAACGCCATTCCCACTTTCTGCAGCGTTCCGACCCGTTCGCCGAGCATCACCATCGCCAGCAACACCGTGGCTGCGGGATACAGCGAGGCAATGACGCTCACCAGCGACAGCAAACCGCCCTGATACGCGTAGATCATCGCAGCGTTGGCGACGACGTCGAGCACGCTGACGAAGGCGGCGAGTTTGAGGACGCTGCCGTGCGGAGGTGAGAAGTGACCGGAGGCAAGTGCCACGATCCAGACGACCGCGGTCGCCGATGCGCGCGACGCCGCGAGCGGCCACAGCCCACTGCCGTCCCCGATCCGGTGCAGAAAGATGAAGGCGAACGCGAACGTCACCCCCGAACCGACCGTCAACCAGGCGACCGTTCGGGTGAACTTCATCTCTCGACCACCGGCAACCTCACCGGTCACCTCGTCCGGCGATTCTCTGCTGACCAGCACCACGGCCACCAGTGCGACGGCGATACCGACGAACGCGATCACGCCGGGCCGCTCGCCCATCGACAACCCGACCAGCACCGGGATACCGGCGACCAGCACCGCGGTGACCGGCGAGACCACGGCCATCGGTCCGGCGGCGAGGGCCAGGTAGAACCACCACACGGCAACTCCGCCTGCGACACCCGAGGCCAAGCCCCAGAGCATCGCCGGGAGTTCGATGGTGCCGCCGACGAACGGAGCGACGAGCAGGACGATCACCAGCGAGAGCGGGTAGGACACGATGACCACCCGGAGGGCGGCGACCCGGCGGGATGCGACACCGCCGACGAAATCGCTCACCCCGTAGCCGACGGCAGCTACCAGAGCGAGCAGAACAGCGGTCAGCGCATTCCCTTCACGCGACGGCCCAACTCGCGAGTGACCTCGCGTTCGGCGGTGCGCTTGGCCAGCGACTGTCGTTTGTCGTAGTCCTGCTTGCCCTTGGCCAGTGCCAGCTCGACCTTGACCTTGCCGTCGGAGAAGTACATCGACAGCGGCACCAACGTCAGGTTGCCCTCTTTGACCTTGCCTGCGAGGCGGTCGATCTCGCGGCGGTGCAACAGAAGTTTGCGGTTGCGCCGCGGCGCGTGGTTGGTCCAGCTACCGAGCGTGTATTCCGCGATGTGCAGTCCGCGTAGCCAGATCTCTCCGTCGTCGACGGTCGCGAAGGCGTCGACCAGCGAGGCCTTGCCGTCACGCAGACTCTTGACCTCGGTTCCGACGAGGGCAACTCCGGCCTCGACGACGTCGAGTATGGAGTAGTTGTGCCGCGCCTTGCGATTGGTCGCGATGGCCTTGCGGCCCTTCTCTCTCACTGCAGGGCCCTTTCTCGAGCGTTCGTCGCGCAGACCGGTTCCACGGGCAACCGCTCCAGCATAGAACCGAACGGCAAGCGAATTTATTCGCGCACGTACAGGCGCAGCGTGATGTAGGCCGTCACCGCGGCCATTCCGACTCCCACCAACGCCAGGAACGGCGAGACGAGCAGCACGTCACTGTTCGATATCCGGGCCAGGATGTTGGCCTGATACACATCCGACAGAACGTCGTCGATGAACATGTTCTTGGCCGTGAACAAGCCGGCAATGGCAAGTGCGGAGCCGATCAAGGCCGCCACCACCGCCTCGAGCAGGAACGGCAGCTGGGTGTACCAGCGAGTGGCACCGACCAAGCGCATGATGCCCACCTCGGTCCGTCTGGTGAACGCGGCGATCTGAACCATGTTGGCGATCAACAGGATTGCGGCGATCGCCTGCACCGTGGCGATGGCGAATGCAGCGTTGCGCACGCCGTTGAGCACGCTGAACAAGCGCTCCACCAGGTCGCGTTGGTTCAGCACGCTCTGCACGCCGGGTCGATTCTCGAAGTTGTCGTTGATCACCCCGAACCGCTCCGGGTCACTCAGACGAACCTTGAACGATGCGGGAAAGCTGTCGGCACTGACCAGTTCGGCCAGCTCGGGCTGATCCTTGAACACTCGCTCGGTGGCGTCCTTCACCGCATCCTCACGATTGAGGTACTGCACCGAAACCACCGACGGCGTGCTCTCCAGATCCGAGCGCAGGGTGGCGCAGGTGTCCTCGGCGCAATCGGGATCGGTTGCCGAGATGTCGTCGGTGAGGAAGATCTGCACTTCGACCCGGTCGAGAAAAATCTGCTGTGTCTTGCCCGCCATCTGCACCACGAGCAGTCCCCCGCCGAACAGGCCGAGAGAAATAGCGGTCGTCAAGATCATGGCGATCGTCATGGTGATGTTGCGGCGAAGTCCGGTGAAGACCTCGCTGAAGATGAAACTTGCGCGCATCGCGGAATCCGAGCCCTTCGATTCGTTCGGTCGTGAAGTCCGATAGGTCCTGGTCGGGTGTCGTCAGCGACCGACGCCGTAGACCCCGCGGGCCTCGTCACGAACGACTCGTCCGTTGTCGAGTTCGACGACGCGTCGGCGCATCGAATCGACGATGTGGTTGTCGTGGGTGGCCATCAGCACCGTGGTGCCGGTGCGGTTGATGCGCTCGAGCAACAGCATGATGTCCTGACTGGTATCCGGATCGAGGTTTCCGGTCGGCTCGTCCGCGAGCAGCACGAGCGGACGATTGACGAACGCCCGAGCGATGGCGACTCGCTGCTGTTCACCACCGGACAGCTCGTTGGGCAGACGATCCGACTTGCCGCCGAGTCCCACGAGGTCGAGCACTTCGGGGACGGTGCGCTTGATCATCGAGCGCGGCTTGCCGATCACCTCGAGGGCGAACGCCACGTTCTCCACGACGGTCTTCTGCTGCAGCAGACGGAAGTCCTGGAACACGCAGCCCATGCTCTGCCGCAACCGCGGGACACGACGGGCCGCCAACCTGTTGACATGGAAGTCGGCGACATGGATGTCGCCGGAGGTGGGCGTCTCCTCCTTGAGGAGCAGCCGCATGAACGTCGACTTCCCCGAACCCGATGGGCCGATCAGAAACACGAACTCGCCTTTGTCGATGGAGACCGTCACCTTGTCCAGGGCGGGCCTGGTGGAGGTCTTGTAGGACTTGGAGACATTCGAGGTGCTGATCACGGGTCGCCAGTGTAGTCCTTACTCACCGGTAGCTGCCGGAACCGCTCGGGCGTCGCGGCGAGTCCCGAGAGACGGTAAAGGCCGACTCAGCGCGCGGATGTCGGCGCAGGTTGGCTGGGTATCAGCGACTGGATGGCCGGCGGAATCGGCACGCCGAACGGCGCGGTCGTCGTCGGTGGCACAGTCGTCGTGGTTGCCGGCTGACCGGATCCGTCGACGCTGTCCGATCCATCCGGGTCGGTGGTGGCCGTCGGCGTGGGTGTGACCGTCGTGCTCGTGAAACTCGGCTCCGTGGTTTGCGGCTGGGTGTACGGGGTGAGCTCGCCTGGGTCCACAGCAACCGGACCCTGAACCTGTTCGCTGTCCCTCTCGGCGATCTCGGCGCTGACCTGGCCGTACCAGAGACCGGTGAGCACGAAGCAGATGCCGAACGCGACGGTGGACGTCCGGACGCGGCCGTAGATCTTTGCCGGGATGCGCCACTGTCGCCAGTTCCGCTGCGGGTGTTCGGTTCCGGTCTCCGTCGTGCTCACTGTTCCTCCCTCCGGTCTCGTCCCGACGCATCCGGTGCGACCCCGGCCGTACTGACGTCGGGAGCAACACTGATGCCCTCGGGGCGCAGTGCGGCAGCCACCCGGACACGAAGTTCTCGTCCCACCTGGAACTGCTTGCCGGGCAATGTTCGCGCCACGAGACGAACGTTGACCTGGCCCACCTCGATGCTCTCCACGCCCATCACGGTCGGTTCGTCGAGCAACAGGGGCCGCAGCCGGGTGTCCGCGAACGCGTCGCGGCCGACTGTGCGGAGCAGTGCGTTGACCTGGGTGAGATCCGCTGTGCTCGGCACGGGAACGTCGACGACGGCGCGCGCCCAGTCCTTCGACAGGTTGATCGCCTTGACGATCTGCCCGTTCGGCACGGTGATCACCTCGCCGTCGACGCTGCGCACCCGAGTTACTCGTAGCGTGACGTCCTCGACGGTGCCCTCGGCGTCCTCGGCCGAGCCGTTGACGGCGATCTGCACGACGTCACCGAATCCGTACTGACGTTCGGTGATGATGAAGAACCCGGCCAGAATGTCCTGGACCACGCGCTGAGCTCCGAAACCGAGTGCCGCGCCGATGACCGTCGCGGGTGCCACCAGCCCGCCGACGCCGAATCCGAAACGCCTCAACACCTCGATGGTGACCAGGATGTAGATGAGGGTGACCACGACCCAGGTGATGACCTGGGCAAGGGCGTGCCGATGCTTGGCGGCCTCGGACCGCACGAGCGCATCGCTGTGCTGGTAGTTCTGGTCGATGCGGGCAGTGATCCGCGACCCGGTCCAGGTGACGAAGCGCGCGGCCAGAAGCCCGCCGAGGATGTACAGCAGTATGCCGAGGGCATTCTGCTTCAGGTCGAGCGTCGGGTTCAACCAGCTCGTCATCGGATCGTCGGAGCGGAGCCTGCGCAAAGACCGGTCATCTACTGCTCCCCCCGCATTCGCCATCGAATTCCCGATTCCAGGAATCCGTCGATGTCTCCGTCGAGAACAGTAGACGGATTGTTCACCTCGTACTCGGTACGCAAATCTTTGACCATCTGGTACGGGTGCAGTACGTACGAGCGCATCTGATTTCCCCAGGAGCTGCCGCCGTCTCCCTTGAGCGCGTCCATCTCGGCGCGTTCTTCCTTGCGCTTGACCTCGAGCAGCTTGGCCTGCAGCACTCGCATGGCCGATACCTTGTTCTGCAGCTGCGACTTCTCGTTCTGGCAGGTCACCACGATCCCCGTCGGGATGTGCGTCAACCGAACGGCGGAGTCGGTGGTGTTGACCGACTGCCCACCCGGCCCGGACGAGCGGTACACGTCCACGCGAATGTCGTTCTCGGGGATCTCGATGTGGTCGGTGGTCTCGACGACCGGAAGAACCTCGACCTCGGCGAAGGACGTCTGGCGTCGACCCTGGTTGTCGAACGGACTGATCCGCACGAGCCGGTGTGTGCCCTGCTCCACCGACAGCGTGCCGTACGTGTACGGGGCCTTGACCGCGAACGTCGCGCTCTTGATGCCGGCTTCTTCGGCGTAGGACGTGTCGTAGACCTCGACGCCGTAGCCGTGCTTCTCGGCCCAGCGGATGTACATGCGCATCAGCATCTCGGCCCAATCGGCAGCGTCGATTCCGCCTGCACCGGAACGGATGTTCACCAACGCGTCGCGCGCGTCGTACTCACCGGACAGCAGGGTCCGTACTTCCATGGCTGCGATGTCCTCACGGAGCGACGCGCGTTCGGCGTCGGCATCGGCGGTGGCGGATGCGGCGTCGTCACCTTCCTCACCCTCGGCGAGCTCGTACAACACCGGCATGTCCTCGAGGCGCTGACGGAGCTCTTCGACGCGGCGCAGCTCGGCCTGCGCGTGGGACAGCTGGCTGGTGACCTGCTGAGCGTGTTCCTGGTCGTTCCACAGGTCCGGTGAGGCCGCCTGATGTTCGAGTTCGTCGATGCGTCGCCGCAGTTCCTCGACGTCGAGAACAGACTCGACGGTGGAGAGAGTGGTGTCGAGCTCGGCGAGGTCTGCAGAAACGTCGGGATGCACGAGAGTCAAGGTTACCGGCACGCGAACCCGAACCCGACCGCCCCCGAGCAACACCGGGCACAGTCGGATGTGTCCGTCGTTAGTCTTACGCGGTGACCGACTACTCCGAGGATCTTTCTCTCGCCCTCCGACTCGCCGACGAGGCCGACGCCATCACGCGGCGGCGATTTCTCGCCATGGACCTCTCGGTGGATTCCAAGCCGGATCTGACACCGGTGTCGGACGCGGATCTGGCCGTCGAGACGACGATCCGCGGCGTGCTCGGAGCGCAACGCCCTGCCGACGCGTTGCTGGGCGAGGAATTCGGCGGCACTGCAACGTTCAGCGGACGCCAGTGGGTCGTCGATCCCATCGACGGCACCAAGAACTTCGTCCGTGGCGTTCCGGTGTGGGCGACGTTGATCGCGCTGCTCGACGACGGAATACCCCGTGTCGGCGTGGTGAGCGCGCCCGCCCTGGGCCGACGGTGGTGGGCAGCACTCGATCTGGGAGCCTGGACGGCATCGGACGGGGGCACCCCGCGCCGGATCGAGGTCTCGAAGGTCGATTCGCTGGCGTCGTCGAGTCTGAGTTTCTCGAGCCTGAGTGGGTGGGCGGACCTCGGCATCAGGGATCGTTTCCTCGATCTGACCGACGCCGTGTGGCGGGTTCGCGGCTACGGCGACTTCTTCTCCTACTGCCTCGTCGCCGAGGGGGCGGTCGACATAGCCGCAGAACCCGAGGTCTCACTGTGGGACCTGGCCGCACTCGATGTCCTCGTGCGCGAAGCCGGAGGCAGTTTCACCGCGCTCGACGCCACGGCAGGCCCGCACGGTGGCAGCGCCGTGGCCACCAACGGTCTACTGCAACACCAGGTCCTCGCGCACCTGTCCCCCAGCGCCTGAATCACGCCTGGAGAACTGCAGCCAGGATCAGCGCGATCAGCGGTGTGATGCCCTGGACGAATGCGGGCCGGAAATACTTCGCACCGCCGGTCGCCAGAACGATCGCTGCGCCGACGATGCTCGCGCACGCGAAGTAGACGACGGCGTCGCCTGCGGACCCGCCCACGACGAGTCCGACTGCGATCCCGACAGCCAGAAACAGGTTGTAGAAGCCCTGATTGAACGCCATCGGCTTCACGACATCGGCGTCGTGCTGGCTTGCGACGCCGAACTTGGCCCAGATGACCGGCTTCGACCACAAGACACTTTCCATGACGAAGATGACGACGTGGAGGGCCGCGGCGATGGCGGCGAAGACCTGGGCGATCGGGTGCACGGACGTAGCGTGCCATACCCCTCGTCGCCGGAGGCAACGTTCGGTTCGCCGGCCTCCTGGAAAGGTCAACTTACTCGACAGTAGACAGCTATCTTACTCGGGAGTAAGATCTGTGGAGTCCGTGCCCGACGCCGAGGAACTGGTGATCATGAGCAAGCAAGACAGTGTGGTCGACGCGAAGGCCCCGAAGGTGCCCCGCGATACTTCTGCAGTTGGCCTCAACCCGTTCAAGCGGGATGCGATCGGAACCGCGATGCGCGTTCTGACCGCCATCACCGGATCGGAACTGGCGGAGAAGTACAACCTCCGCCAAACCATCGACCGGGTGACGTACGAGAGCACCAAGACCGGGTTCAAGACCCTCGGCGCTGCCAATCGCACGTTCGCCAAGGTCACCGGTGGCGGCAAGCCCAAGCGTCTCGACGACGGCGCTGCCAAGAACCTGAGCTACTTCGACCTGACGCCCGACGACGAACAGCGCATGATCGTCGAGACGGTCAAGGAGTTCGCCGAGGAGATCCTTCGCCCGGCTGCGTTCGACGCAGACCACAGCGCCTCGTCGCCCGAGGATCTGGTTCGGCGCTCCGCCGAGCTCGGCATCACGCTCATCAACGTTCCCGAGGAACTCGACGGTGCCGCCACCGAGCGTGGCGCGGTCACCAACTCTCTCGTCGCCGAGGCACTCGCCCATGGCGACATGGGGTTGGCACTGCCCATCCTCGCGCCCAGCGGGGTCGCCGTCGCTCTCACCCAGTGGGGCACCGACGCACAGCAGAAGACCTACCTCCCGGCCTTCGTCGGTGAGAAGGTGCCGAATGCAGCAGTGGTCGTCAACGAGCCCCGCGCACTGTTCGATCCGTACGCATTGCAGACCAAGGCCGTTCGCTCCCCCAGCGGCTACAAGCTCAACGGAGTCAAGAGCCTCGTGCCTGCTGCCGGCAGTTCCGAGCTGTTCGTCATCGCCGCAGAACTCGAAGGCCGTCCGGCATTCTTCATCGTCGAGTCCGATTCCAAGGGCCTCGTCGTCGAAGCCGACCCGAGCATGGGCCTGCGCGCAGCCGGCCTGGGTCGCCTGATCCTGACCGACGTCGCGGTTCCCGAGTCGGCCCTGCTCGGCGACGGTGACGCAGACCAGCGTGCCGCCGAGTACAGCGCAGCCATCGGCCTCGCGCGCCTCGGCTGGGCATCGCTGGCCGTCGGTACGAGCCAGGCCGTACTCGACTACGTCATTCCGTACGTCAACGATCGCGTCGCCTTCGGTGAGCCGATCAGCAATCGCCAGGCCGTCGCATTCATGGTCGCCAACATCGCCATCGAGCTCGACGGCATGCGGTTGGTCACGTTGCGCGGCGCTTCGCGGGCCGAGCAGGGACTGTCGTTCACTCGTGAATCGGCGCTCGCCCGTCGACTCGCCTCCGAGAAGGGCATGCAGATCGGTTCCGACGGCGTGCAGCTGCTCGGCGGTCACGGCTTCACCAAGGAGCACCCGGTCGAGCGTTGGTACCGCGATCTGCGGTCCGTCGGCGTCGCCGAGGGCATCGTTCTCATCTAGCTCGCCGCCCCGAATTTCCATGGCACTCACCCAAGGACATACACGATGATCAATCTTGAACTTCCCAAGAAGCTTCGGGCGCAGGCGAATCAGGCTCATCAGGTCGCTGCCGAGATCTTCCGCCCGATCTCCCGCAAGTACGACCTCGCCGAGCACGAGTACCCGGTGGAACTCGACACCATGGCGTCGATGGTCGAAGGCATGTCCGACGCCGGTGGCGAAATCGGCGGAGCCGCCGGTGGACGCGAGAAGGACAGCGAGTCGGCCAAGCCCAGCAAGACCGCGAACGCCAACGGCGGCAACATGTCCGCTCTGGTGAACGTGATCGAGACCTGCTGGGGCGACGTCGGCCTCACCCTGTCGATCCCCTACCAGGGACTCGGTAACTCGGCCATCGCCGCGGTGTCCACCGACGAGCAGCTAGAGCGCTTCGGCAAGGTGTGGGCTTCGATGGCCATCACCGAGCCCGGCTTCGGTTCGGACTCCGCAGCTGTCACCACCACCGCCGTCCTCGACGGCGACGAGTGGGTACTCAACGGCGAGAAGATCTACGTCACCGCCGGCGAGCGTTCCACCCACATCGTGGTGTGGGCCACGGTCGACAAGTCGCTCGGCCGAGCGGCCATCAAGTCGTTCGTCGTCCCGCGTGACGCTCCGGGCCTCTCGGTCGCCCGCCTCGAGCACAAGCTGGGCATCAAGGCGTCCGACACCGCAGCCCTGCTGCTCGAGGACTGCCGCATCCCGAAGGACAACCTGCTCGGTACCGCCGAAGTGAACGTCGAAAAGGGCTTCGCCGGCGTCATGCAGACGTTCGACAACACCCGTCCCCTGGTGGCAGGCATGGCGATCGGCGTCGCACGTGCGGCTCTCGAAGAACTGCGTTCCATCCTGGTGGACGCCGGAGTCGACATCTCCTACGAAACGCCCGCCTACAACCAGCACGCGGCGGCCGCGGAGTTCCTGCGCCTCGAAGCGGACTGGGAGGCAGCACATCTGCTCGCACTGCGTGCGGCGTGGATGGCCGACAACAAGGAGCCCAACTCTCTCCAGGCCTCGATGTCCAAGGCCAAGGCCGGTCGCTCGGCAGTCGACATAACCCTCAAGGCAGTCGAATTGGCCGGCACGTACGGCTACTCGGAGCGCCCGCTTCTCGAGAAGTGGAGCCGCGACTCCAAGATTCTCGACATCTTCGAGGGAACGCAGCAGATTCAGCAGCTGATCGTTGCTCGCCGCGTACTCGGAAAGTCGTCGGCAGAACTGAAGTGACACCTGGCTCGTCGTCGAGCCGAAGAGTAACCGCTGAACGGCACCGGACCTTGCGTCCGGTGCCGTTTTTCGTGTGTGAGAAAGAAAAATCGGGAGCCGGTGTCGATATCGTGGTCTGTCGAACGTCGTCATCGTGTACGGCGACTCGCGCCGCGACACCGAGGTACCGACCCCAGGAGCGCATCATGAAGTACATCCTCTTGATCAACGCAGACACCGCGCCCGGAGCAGCACCGGGCTGCAGCAGTGTCGAGGACTGGATGACCTACGAGAAGGAGATGAAGGACGCGGGCGTTCACGTCTCCGGTCACGCGATGGTTGATCTCACCACGGCCACGGCTGTGCGCGTCGACGCCGCCACCGGAGAACGCAGTGTCACCGACGGACCGTATGCCGAATCTCATGAGGTTCTCGGTGGCTACGACGTCATCGACGTTCCCGATCTGGACGCTGCACTCGAATGGGCGGCCCGATGCCCGGGCTCCAAGGACGGCGGCTCGGTGATCGTACGTCCCCTTGCAGAATTCTGACCTGCGGGACCGTTCGATGAGCGAGTCCGATGTTCATCGAGCTCTCGACTCGGTCTTCCGCGCCGAGCGCTCGATTCTGCTCGCCTCGCTGGTGCAGCGGTATCGCGACCTCGACCTCGCCGAAGAAGTGACCTCGGACGCCATCGAATCGGCCCTGAAACACTGGCCGGTCGATCTTGTCCCGGCCAAGCCCGGTGCCTGGTTGCTCACCACTGCCCGGCGGAAGGCAGTCGATCGCTTGCGGCGCGACCAGACCCTGGCCGCGAAAGTCGGGGTGCTGCAGGCGGATACGGATCGTAGCGAACCGAGTCGCTTGAATTCGCTCGACGAGACCCTGCCCGACGACCGACTGCAGTTGTTCTTCACCTGCGCGCATCCTGCCCTTGCCGCCGGTGACCGGCTCGCACTGACTCTTCGATGCCTGGCCGGTCTCACCACCGGTGAGGTCGCCCGGGCTCTGCTCATCCCCCCGGCGACAGCAGCGCAGCGAATAGTGCGAGCCAAGAACAAGATTCGGGCCGCACGGATACCGTTCCGTCTCCCGGGCCCGGACGAGTTGGCAGGCAGGGTCCCGATGGTGCTCGAGGTGATCTATTCGATCTTCACCGAGGGCTATTCGGCGACGTCGGGTGATCACGTCGGACGAATCGATCTCACCGACGAGGCCATCGGGATGGGCCGTCTCCTGTACGCCGCATTGCCGACGGAGTCCGAGGTGTTGGGTCTACTGGCGCTGATGTTGCTCGTCGATGCCAGACGCGACGCGCGAACCGGACCGGACGGTGAGATCGTCTTGTTGGCCGACCAAGACCGCCGACTCTGGAATGCCGAGTTCATCGCCGAGGGTAGGGAACTCGTGGTCGAGGCTCTCGGCGGCGGCCGGAGCGGTCCTTACGCTCTACAGGCTGCCATTGCTGCACTGCACGACGAATCACTCGACGCCGACAGCACGGACTGGCCTCAGATCGTTGCCCTGTACGACGTACTCATGACGCGGGCACCGAGCCCGATCGTCGCGCTGAACCGGGCGGTTGCGCTGGCGATGCGCGACGGTCCCGCAGCCGGTCTGCACGAATTGGACCTGCTTGTCGACGAGCCGTCCCTACGCCGCTATCACCCGTATCCCATGGCGAGAGCAGATCTGCTGCAACGACTCGGCAGGTTCGAAGAGGCGGCAATCGACTATCGACGAGCGTTGGATTTCGCCCGAACCGCACCGGAGAAAAGCCTGCTTCGCGCTCGGCTCGCGGAGGTGCGCGCGTACCCCGGTCAGGCCGACAGCACCACGTCCACCTGATCTGCAGTCAACGAGCGGTCTGAGTACACCAGGCGTACTGCGTCGACATCGGGGTTGCCGACGTCGGGTCCACGGGCGATCAACTGCAAGCCCGCGCGCTCGGCCACTCGGGCCGACGCGACGTTGTGTTCGAGGAGGTACGCCACGATCGGCAATTCGGGCTCGGTTCGGTGCGCACACTCGACTCCGATCTCACACATCTCCGTTGCGTACCCGTTGCCCTGTGCGTCGGGATGGAGGCGATACCCGAGATTCCAGAAGGTGTTCCGCCGCTTCGAGCATCCGCCGTAGCCACTGATCGTGCGGCTGCCGCGCTCACGAATGATCCACGTGGACAGTCCATCCCGCCGCCACTGCTCCGCCCAGCTCTGCAACATTCGTTCGGTTGCACCGGGATCGGTGTGTCGCAGGCTCGGGAAGTGCGTCCACGACTGCGG
>NZ_NOZF01000054.1:107903-119109 GCF_002258565.1 Rhodococcus sp. 05-2254-6 | reverse complement strand
GGTGCTCCTGGTCGACGAAGTCGATCGCACCGAGGAATCGATGGAGGCACTGCTGCTCGAAGTACTTGCCGAGAAGCAGGTGACGATCCCCGAGGTCGGTACGTTCACCGCGCGCAGCGATCCGTGGGTGATACTGACCTCCAACGACACTCGTGAGCTGTCGTCGGCCCTCAAACGTCGCTGTCTGCATTTCCATCTCGATTATCCGACCGCGGCGCGTGAGCGCGAGATCGTCACTGCTCGTGCCCCCGAGGTGCCCGCGCACATCGTGTCCGAGATCGTGGAGCTGGCAACGGAATTGCGTGAGCTACCGCTCCGCAAGAGCCCGTCGATCTCGGAAGTGATCGATGCGGCTCGTATCGCCTCGGTCCTCGGTCACACCGTAGACACCCGCAAGTACCTGCTCGCGGCCCTGGTGAAGTACTCGTCGGACATGAAGATCGCGCTGGCCGGACCGGTCGCAGAAACACCCTCTGCAGCAACATCACTCGGGACGGTCGTCAACACGACCGCGACGGCCTTCAGAGGGCACGGTGGACGCGACAAGGGTGGCATCGGAATACGACGATGACCGTGCCACAGACGTTCTCGGCGTCGGTGGTGCTCGACGTGCTGGCTGCGGTGTTCGGGCGCACGCTCAGGCGCTTCGGAGTAGCTGCGTCGCCGGCCGAGGTCATCGAGGTTCGACGCGTCCTCGGGCTTCTCGGGGCCCGTGACCTGACGGTGTTGCGCGCGGCCTTGCGTGCGACGTGCGCCAAGTACGACCACGAACAGCACGGTTTCGATCTGGCCTTCGAGTCGATGTTCAGGGCACTCGGCGAGAGCGCCACGGACGAGCATCGTTCGCCACTGGGAGCGCAGGTAGCAGGCGGATTGCCGACGGACCTGGACGTCGGCGCAGACCAGGAAGCGGCCAAATACGCCGAATACAACGAGCGTGCGGTCGAAATCGGTGATCTGCTCGACGCCCCGGAAGCGGACAAGGGCTTCAACCCGCACAAGGACGACGACGACATCAGTCTCTCGTCCGAGGACCACGATCTGTCGATCGACACCGACGGCGACATGGGTCGACGGGGAGTCACCTACACCGTCGACCTGGAGCGGTCCGGGTCGACGGCGGCCGGGGAGTTGGCGTCGAGCACCAGCGGAGCTGTTGCGGGACAGCTGAACTGGGAGGATCCGGCGAGCATCCTGGCGTGGTTCGATGCCTACGATCCGAGTAGCGTCTACGGCGACGGGGGTGATTCCGGTCCACTGAGCGCTGCGATGCTCGACCGCATCACCGATGCCGTCGAGGCTTTCGTCGCGGCACTGGGGGATGTGACGGGGACGATGTCGTCACCGGTGCCGGTCGACGGCGCGGCGCAGGCGATCGGCCGGCACGCCGAGATCGAGCGCGCGAGTCACGAAGTGCTCAAACACATGCGGGGCACTCCTCGACCACGACCACGCGAACATTCACGCGGACCGCTCGACATGCGGCGCACCGTCCGGTCCAGTCTGCGTACCGACGGCATCCCGTTCCGTCTGGTGACGAAAACCCCTGTGCCGGGAAAGGTTCGGTTGCTGGTACTGGCGGACGTGTCGTTGTCGGTCAGGCCCATCACCGCGTTCACCCTGAGGCTTGCGCAAGCCATGCATGCGCGCGCACACCGATGCACGGTGATGGGGTTCGTCGACGCACCGGTCGATGTGACTACCACCTTGCTCGGCAGTACCGGCGACGGCGCACTGGCCGCGGTGCTCGCGGACGCGCGACTGGACCTCGAAGCGAGCAGCGACTACGGCAGAACCTTCACCGATCTGTTGCAGTCACACCCAGAAGTCCTGGACAAGCGCACCGCGGTCATCATCGTCGGTGACGGCCGGTGCAACGGACGCCCGGCTGGCCTCGAGGCCCTGGACGAGATCCGGTCGAAGGTGCACCGCATCGCGTGGATCACCCCCGAAGCTCGTCGTTACTGGGCGCAGGCAGCGTGCTCGATGGAGGATTACGAGCGAATTTGCGACCGGGTCGTCGTCGCGCGGGATGGCGAACAGTTGACCTCGCAGGCGGCCGAACTGGGCCATGCGCTGTCCTGACCTGACCGATCGTGCCGCCTACCTACCCGATCGGGCAGGTAGGAACCTGGCCCGGTGCTGGTGGGATCGGACCGGCCGTGCTCGTAAGGTTGTAACCTGAATCACAGGTCCGAGAGTTCTGGGATCGATGGACAGCGAGGGTGTGGACGGTGGACCAGGCAGCTACGGCGGACGTCGGCAAGGCGCTGCACGACCTCGATGCGCAGCGCAGCCGAGCCGAGACGCCACGAGTTCTCAAATTCCACGCACCCGAGATCGTGTTCGGTCCGGATTCGCTGGGCGAGGTCGCGCACGCGACATGTCGTCTCGGTGGGGTCCGGCCGATGCTCGTCACGGACTCGGGGTTGATCGAGAGCGGCTGGGCCGGGCAGCTGGTCGACCTACTCGTTGCCCAGGGCCTCGACCCCCAGGTCTGGAGCGCGCTCACGCCCAATCCCAAGGACGTCGAAATCGAGGCCGGGCACGGCTACTACGCAGAGAACGGTTGCGACGTGCTGGTGGCGATCGGCGGTGGGTCGGTCATGGATGCGGCCAAGGGGATCGCCATCCTCGCGGGCAACGGCGGCAGAATCCTCGACTACGAGGGCGTCGATCAGGCCACTCGGCCGATTCCCCCGCTGGTGATGGTGCCCACGACATCGGGCACCGGGGCCGACGTCTCGCAGTTCTGCATCGTCACCGACACGGCGCGCTCGACCAAGATCACCATCCTCGGCCGGGCACTCGTTCCCGATATCACCGTGATCGATCCGATGTTGCTCACCACGATGCCCGAATGGCTCAACGCGGCAACCGGTTTGGACGCTCTGACGCACGGAATCGAGGCATTCGTCTCGCTGGGTCACAACCAGCTCACCGACCACCATGCACTTCGGGCCATCACCATGGTGATGTCGCAGTTGGCGCGCACCATCGACGAGCCCACCGATATGGCCGCGCGTGGTTCGATGGCGCAGGCAAGTCTGGAAGCCGGTCTGGCGTTCACGAATGCGATTCTCGGTGCCACCCATGCCATGAGCCATCAGGTGGGAGGACTCCTCGACCTCCCGCACGGGGTGATCAACGGAGTGCTGCTGCCGCATGTCATTCGTTTCAACGCCGCGGAGGATCCGTTGCCCTACGTGGCCATCGCGACGAGCCTCGGATTGTCGGAAGGCAGAGCCAGGCCGGAGGAAGCCGCCATGGCTGTGGCGGACCGTGTCGATCGCCTTGCACGTCAGGTCGGCGTTCCCACCGGTCTGGCACAGATCGGTGTCCGCGAGTCCGATCTGGATGTGTTGGCCACCAACGCTTTACATGATGCCTGCATGTCCACCAATCCTCGCTCCGCCACGCACCGCGAGATGGTCGATCTGTTCAGGAGTGCGCTGTGACGTCCGGACCCGACCTGTCGCTGCTGACGGGGCTGCGTTCGGGCAAGAACACGTTCTACCCCCAATATCGTGGCGCGGCCGAACGTTTGGAGCGCGTCGTCTATGCGCTGGAGTTGATTTCACGGGCACTGGTTCGGACGGTCGACGGGCCCGAGACGCTGGTGTGCGCGGTCGCGGAAGCAGCTCGTGCCCATCTGAGCGCACGCTGGGTGGTCTTCGCTCTTGCCGATGGCGCTCTGCCGGATGCCGGTCCTCGTCGACTCGTGCTCGGACCGGACGCCACGCCGTTTCTGGTCGACAACGTCGAGGGGCCACCGTTGCCGGACGACGTCGTCGACTGCCTCGAGTCGATTCGACAGTCGACGTGCGGCGATGGGCAGACACCGGTGATCTCCGCTCATCACGCCTTCGTGCCGATCGCGTTCGACGGAGGCGTCGTGGGTGCTTTTGCGGCGTGGACCGGAGAGCAGCGGGTGCTGGACGCCACCGACGCGGCGGTGCTGAGCATTCTGGCCAGTCAAACGGCGGTGGCGCTGCAGAATTCGGCGCTCTTCCAGAGTCGACGGCAATTGCTCGAGCGGACCGAGAGTGCCTACGCCCAGGCGAACCGCACAGCGGCCGATCTCGCAGCCCGCAATGCCGAACTGTTGCTGACACAGCGGCAATTGGGTGCTGCGCACAGGCATCAGGTCCTCGACGACGAACGCCACCGCATCGCTCGCGAATTGCACGACAGCGTCACTCAGGCCGTGTTGTCCGCTGGTATGCAGATCGAAGTGTGTCGCAGCGAGATCTCGGCCGAAGAACGCAGCGACAGATTGGATCTGGCGAAGGATCTGACGCGTCGAGCTGTGGAACAACTGCGGTCGGCGATCTACGCGCTCAATCATCCGCAGGACGCCGATCGAACGTCGCTTCCGGAAATGCTCGAACAGCTTTCCGTGGTCCACATGCCCGACGAGTTGCAGGTCTCGTTGCGGGTGGAGGGAACCCCCGTCGAGCTGAGCAGCGAGTGCGAGCATGCATTGCTCCGCATCGCCGGCGAAGCATTGTTCAACACAGCGGTGCACGCGCACGCGTCGCGGGCGATTCTTCGGTTGACCTATTCGCTCGATCAGGTGCAGTTGTCGATCGCCGACGACGGCGACGGCGATCCGGCCCACCTGCGAATGATGCTGCACCTTGCCGAGTCCACCGATGTCGACGGCCGCCACCGCGGATTGGCGAACATGGCGGCCCGCACCCGTGAACACGGCGGGGTCTTCGAGATTCGCCGCGCCCGAACCGGGGGTGTGCGTGTGGCAGTGCGCATTCCCTTCCAGGAAAGATCCGAGAAGGGCGAAACACAGTGAGCGTTCCGACGGTTCGCACGGGCATGGGGCAGGTGGCGGCACCTACTGTCCGCATCGTCCTGGTCGACGATCATGCAATTCTGCGCGACGGGCTGCGTTCGGTGCTCGAGCGCGAGTCGGATCTGACGATCGTGGGGGAGGCGTCGACGCGGGAGGAGGGATTGGCCGTCGTCGCGCGGGTCGAGCCCGATATAGTGCTGATGGATCTCAAGCTCTCGGCCAGTTCGGATTACGAGGGCCTTGCCTTGTGCGCACAATTGGCCAAGGCGCACAACGGAATCGGATTACTGGTGCTCACCACTTTCCTCGACGACCGACTCGTGGTGGAGGCGGTGCACGCCGGTGCGCGCGGATACGTCGTCAAGGACGTCGATACCACCGAACTGGTGCGGGCGATACGTGCTGTCTCGCGAGGCGAGAGTGCCTTCGATTCGCGGAGTGCCTCGGCTGTCGTGCGATCACTCAACGGCACGCCGAGCAGCATAGAACGGCTGACCGAGCGCGAACTCGAAGTACTCCGGCTACTCGCGACGGGCCTGTCCAACAACATGATCGGTACCCGCCTGTTCATCTCGGCAACGACGGTGAAATTCCACGTCAGCAACATCATGCGCAAGCTCGCAGTGTCTCGGCGAGCCGAGGCCGTGTACGCGGCGAGTAAGCAGGGGTTGATCTGAGCCACGCCCAAACATCCGAAGGTGCGGGAACCTCTCCGCGCCCAGCCCGCCGGCGTGAGGAGAGTGCACACATTTCGTAACGCGAATGCCTCGGATGACTTACGCCCAAGGCCTACCGTGTGTGCACTCGAATCTATCGCGGAGTGCAACATGACGTCATTTTGGACAACGAGGGGACTCGGCCCGGCCGATCAGATGAGCTATTGGGCCGATGTTCTCTGCCAGGCATTCACGCCGCTGGCACCGTGGCGATCCCGGGACCACGTCGAACACAGTTCGTCACGTTCAGGACTTCCCGGATGGGTGCGCTCCGCGGCGATCGGGGGTGGCAACGCAGCGGAGATCGCCTCCTGCACACAGCGAATCGATCATGGAAAGCGCGAGGTCGCCCGCGCGGACGAGGACGTCGTCTTCGTCAATCTGCAACTGGACGGGCACTGTACGACCACTCAGGACGGGCGGCAGTGCACGGTCTCCCGAGGTGAGTTCGCCGTCGTCGACTCGACTCGCCCGTACCGGCTGGAGTTCGTCGAGCCCGGCAACGACGAACTGTGGCGAGTGCTGTCCTTCCGACTGCCGCGCCCTCTGCTGGCAGATGTGGTCGGCCCGTCGGCAGCGACGACTGCGCGGCGTTTCTCGAGCTCGTCGGGTTCTGCTCGGCTGCTCAGCTCGTTGATGGTGGAGACCTGGCGGACCGATTCAACGCTGCAGACCGCCGAGCGGCAGATGATCGGAGCGGCCCATGTCGATCTGCTGCGTGCCGTACTGGGAGGGACGCAACGGGACACCGGATGCTCGTTGGACACCGACGAAGCACTTCGGGTCTCCGCAGTTCGGTACATCGACTCCAGGCTTGCATTCGGCCGAGTTCCCGCCACCGATGCGGCCCGCCATGTCGGGGTATCGGTACGCACGCTCCATGCCCTCTTCGAGAGGACGGGAACCACGTTCGGTGCCGTCGTCCGTGAGCATCGCGTCGAAGCGTGTCGGCGTGAGCTCGCTGATTCTCGGGACACTCGATCGATCGGAACGATAGCGGCAGCGTGGGGATTCTCGGATTCGGCGCATCTGGCCAAGACCTTTCGATCGCGCTTCGGATGCAGTCCGGTCGAATACCGCAACTCGGTGCAGACAGGGGAAGTGCCGCAGTCGGCGCAGGGGTGAATCTTTCTGTTCGACAGTGCAGAACGGTACCGATGACGGCGCAGTCCGGTACAAGACCGGGATGCGTCGGGCCGTGAAACATGGGGGGTAGGGCAGCGTCGCCCGATTCCGTTCTTCACCCCCCCCACCAGGACAGACATCGAGGAGTCTCACATGACCCTGAGTTTCGAGCTCAGCCCCGAGCAGATGGCAGTGCGCATGCAGGCGCGGCAAGTGGCGGACGACATTCTGAGCGAAGTAGCGCCCGCTATTTCCTCCATACCGCGCCCCGAGGATCGCTTCTACGCGTTGCACCCGGTCTACAAGCAGCTGGCCGGTCTCGGATTCGTCAAGGGACTGGTCCCCGATCAATACGGCGGCGCGTACTTCGACAATCTCACCTTCGCGCTCGCGGCCGAGGAACTCGCTCGGGTCGACATCAACACTCCGACGGCATTGCTGGGCACGGGATTGGGACTCAACCCGATCATCAACTTCGGTACCGAGGAGCAGAAGAACCGCTGGCTCCCGTTGTTCTGCGACGGCGAACCCAGATTGGCTGCGATCGCCTACACGGAAGTCACCGGCGGGGCCAATTACGACTCGGAAGACCCTACCGTCGGAATTCGGACCTTCGCGCGTCGCGAGGGCGACGAGTGGGTCATCAACGGTGCCAAGCACTACACCACCAATGCCTCGGGCTGGGACGGTCAGGGTGCCGACCTGATCAGTGTGGTCTGCCGTACCGATCCTGCACTGCCGCCGTCGGAGTCGCTCGCCGTCATCGTCGTGGAGAAGGGAACGCCCGGGGTGGAGATCACCGACATGATCGACACCATCGGACATCGTGCCACCAATTCGCCGCGGGTGGAATTCCACGACGTGCGGGTGCCGGTCGGCAACATCGTCGGCAAGCCGGGCGACGGGTTGGATATCGTTGCCACTGCCTTCTCCTGGACCTGCTCGTCCATCGCTGCCGCGTGCGTGGGCAGGATGCGAGCTGCATTCGACTACTCTTTGCACTTCGCCAAGACCGACCACCGCTCCGGTCCGGTACCCGTCATCGAGTATCAGAATGCCGGATACATGTTGGTGGACATCAAGACTCGCATCGAGGCGGTCCGCTGTTTCGCGTGGAAGGCTGCGGACCATTTCGACCGTACCGGCGGACGCGATCGCGAATTGGCCAACGAGGCAAAAATTTTCGCGTCAGAGACGGCCGTGCAGGTCGTGTACGACGCCATGCGTCTCGTCGGTGTCGATGCGTACACGAACCTGACACCGATCGCGGCGATCATGGAAGACGTCCTGTGCTTCCCGGTCTACGACGGCGGCAACATGGGGGTCCGACGGCGCAACGTCCACAATCTGCTCAGGGCAGACGGATTCGATTCACTCGCTGCAGCGGAGAATCGACTGTCGGTACCCGAGTACGCCTAGGTCGACGGAGGCAGTGGTGTCAGGATCCATTGCGATCCTGACACCACGTCGGCGTTGCGATGTGGTACCCCCAGCGGCCTGTCAGACCAGTTGGGGGGTCGAGGTCTTGTCGATCACGAGCCACCCACCGTGGTGCTCGAAGGTCCGAAATACGCGGCCCGACGACCGACCGAGCTCGACCAGTGATGCCTCGTCGAATGTGCGGACGTGTCCGTGGCAGGCGGTGGTCTCGGCCTCGAAGGGCACGGCAACAACGACACGGGTGCGCGCGATGCGTAGCGCTTCTTCCACTATGCGGGAGCCGGTCTCGGCGTCGACGTGCTCGAGGAGATGCAGTGCAGTCACGGTGTCGGCACTGCCGTCGGCAACGGGAACATTGGCGGCGTCGCACACCACGGTGTCGAGCGTGATCCCGAGGTGTGGGGCCACGGTGGCGAGCAACCGCATGGTTCCGGCCGACAGGTCCGTCGCAGTCACCGAGTGGCCTTCAATCGCCAGCCGCAGTGGAAAGAAGCCGAAGCACGAACCCAGGTCGAGCACCGACCCGACGATCAGGTTCTCCGCCTGTTCGTGGACAGGCGCGAAATCGGCGGTGCCCGAGAGCAGCTCGTCCAACGAATTGCGGTAATAGGTGGCCCATGCGTCGACCGGATCGGCGACCGTGGTGCGGACTATCCCGACCAACACCAACTCGAACTCGCGCTGCGAAAGACCTACATGGCGGGCCTGTGCGGTGACCATCGGAACCAGGCGCTCACCGATACCTGCAGACGTCAGGCCGTGGCAGACCTGCACGGTCGACCCTGTTCGGACCGCGTCGAACCCAAGCCCGGGGAGGTGCCGAACCACCACGTTCTCGTGAGCCCAGACTCCATCCGGGCTCGGTGCGAGTGCATCCAACTCGGTCATCGAAAGCCATTCTGTTCGTCGGCCTCTCGGCGAAGCCGTCCCTTCGCACACCGTCGAGCGTTCCACACGACGGTGTGCGAAGGGACCGATCCAGGGAAGATCGGGCCGTTCGGAGGACGTGGACCCCACGCGCCGGACGGGCCACTGCCTACCCGGAAGGTCAGTTCGTGCAGATGGCCGGCAGGTTCCCGACGTCGCGCCGGTCTCAGTCCACTTCCTCGCCGATCCACTGTGCCAGCAGATGGTGGATGTGCCGGATCTTGACTTCCTGGTATCGAGCCAGCGGGAGCGTCTTCGACTGCGCCGACTGCAAGCCCTTCTGCACCTTGGGCATGTTGTACGCGTCCTGGTCGAACACCCGCGCCGAACTGCCGAGCACCGTTGCTTCCAACCACGACTGCTCCGGTCGCAGCCACTGGGTCTTGGCAGGCTTGGGCCGTTCGCCCTTGAACGGTGCCAGTAGGTACACGTCCATGATCGAGGTCTCGTGGTCGTCACCGTTGGGTCGGAATCGGTAGACGATGCGTTGGTACGCGCCCCATGGATGAAAGTTGGGGAACACGGTGTAGTAGATGCTGTCCAGTGATTCCGCGTCGGACATGTTGTCCGCCTTGACATCACCGATGATCTCGCGCAGACCCTCGCGGGCCAGCATGCCGGACATCTCCCGCGCGGTCACACCCTCGGGGAGCGTCACCATCGGGTCCTCGTCGATGCGCGCATCGATCATCGAGTCGAACATCTCCTGCTCGGTCGGGACGAAGTTGATGTGCGGGCTCGGTACTCCGTTCGCCGTGATGCCGCGGTTGAAGTTGCCCCAGCTGTCGTACTGACTGTTGGAGTCGCCGGTCCCCACGACCCGCTGCGGGTGAGTGGTGATCACGTGGAAGGCCTCGGAGAATGCCTCCTGCGCAATCTTCCAGTTCGCCTGGATGACCTGAGCGACGTGCGCTTGGATGAATCGGTCTTCCAGAGGCCACGCCTCGAAGTGCTTTCCGAGATCGCCGAGGAAGCTGTCCAGTGATTCGGACTCGGGATCCATGTTGACGAACACGAAGCCACCCCAGGTGTCCACCTTGACCTGTGGCAGGTCCATCTTCGACTTGTCGACCTGAGGAAAGTCCCAGGCACAGGTCATCGACTTGAGCGAGCCGTCGAAGTTCCAGGCGAAACCGTGAAAGGGACAACGTATTTCGTTGCCGGCCGGACCGTCCTCTTCGCGGAGGGTACGGCCACGGTGCAGGCACGAGTTGTAGAACGCACGGATGCCCATGTCCTTACCGCGGACGAGCAGGATCGACTTTTCGCAGATGTCGTACACGAGCGTGTCACCCGGCTCGGGGATCTCTTCCTCGCGGCACGCCATCTGCCATACCTTGTACCAGACCCGGTCTCGTTCGAGTTCGTGGTACTTGCGGCTGATGTAGCGCGATACCGGCACGAAGTTCTGGTCGGCGTATTGCTCGTGAGATTCCTCGCGCAGGATGTCCGGGACCGGGTGCGTATCGGTCTCGAGCAGTCGCTGATATCCCGTCCCGTTCTCGACGGGTGTTTCGGCGCGCTCATCGATGTCGGTCACAGCTTGCCTCCCTGTTCCAGCGTGATGGCGAGGGCGTCCTGCGCCTGTTTGTCGGCCTGCATCTTCTCGAGCAGTTTCGCGGCGCCCATGAAGCGCCGGTTCTGGGTGATGGGGACGGGAGCGCGAGGACCGAGACCCACCCATCGGGCCAGCTCGGGATCGACCGCCTTCACCTCGCCGTGGAGGTAGCGACCTTCCGGATCGAACGTGCCGGTCTTGCCGTCGCGAGTGGTGACCAGGACGTTGAAGTCGTCGTCGAACTCGTAGATCGCGTGGCTCATCGGATGCTTGATCTGTCGCATCGCAATCTCCTTGATGATCAGTTGCGGTGTTACTTAATGTTCTATCCATAAACTGTAACAGTGAACGGTGACGATGAGCACACTTTTCTTTACTGCTACTCCAATAACTATCGCTGAGCGGCCCAGAGAAGTGCTGCCCCCACGAGCCGGCGGTAGACAGGGTTCGACAGGGTGGGTGCCGCGTCGCCCGGTTGCAGGTATGCGAGTCGGCTACGACCGTTCGTCTTCGTCCACCCGACCAGCGACGAACCGGGCGCGTGGTGCCACCCCGTGCGATCGTCTCGCCTGCCCGCCATCGCAGAGGCAGTGGAGAAGTGAACGGCGTCGGTCATCTCGGCATCGGTTC